>DATCAX010000550.1:0-3831 GCA_036512375.1 Candidatus Angelobacter sp.
GATGATGAAATTTCTGGCGATTGCGGAGAACTACCCGCAATTGAAGTCCAATGAGAATTTTCTGCGCCTGCAGGATGAACTCGCTGGAACGGAAAACCGCATCGCCGTTGAACGCAAGCGCTACAACGACTCTCTGCAGGACTACAACACCTACATCGGCCTGTTCCCCAACAGTTTTTGGGCCGGAATCGCCGGGTTCAAACGCAATGACGCGTATTTTGCCGCAAGTGAAGGCGCGCGAACAGTGCCGAAAGTTGATTTTGGCGCAAAGCCCAACGCACCCGCACAGGCTACGCCGCAGCCGGCGCACTAACTATTTGGGCCGCGGCTCCGGCTGCGGCCCAACCTAAACGCCAGACAAGCAGAACTAGATCGCCAAGTCTCGGCGAAGGTTTTAGCTGGTCAAACCGATTCTGCGAATCAGGTCCTGAAACCGCGGATCAGAGCGGACTTCATCCAGCATTGGTTCAACGTTGAGCCAGGTCAGGCCATCGGCGCGATCTTCATATGCTTTTTCCAGCCACATCATCGCTTTGTCTTTATCGCCGAGCCCTGCAAACAGCATCCCAAAATATGTTGGCGGTATATAGCGTTTCTTGGCAGCTGACTTAAAAGCTTCCGCCAGCTTCATCGTTTCTGCTTTTTTCCCGCTTACGGCGTAGGCCAGACCTAGTGCGGCGTCCATGAGGGGCATTTCCCCCGTCTCGGTTCGCGCCTGTTTCAGGTGCGAGATCGCTTTGGCATGTTCATTCAAGCGCATGTACGCACGGCCGGCGATAAAGTGCAGCATAAAGTATTCGGGATCCAGTTGCTGGGCCTTCTCGCATTCGTCCACAGCGCGCTGGTATTCGCGGCCAAAATAGTAGGCCGCTGCGCGCGTTGTATGGACAGCCACCAGCCGATGCGGGTCTGTTTCCTGCACAATACTCATCGTCTGTTCGATCTCATCAAAGGCGGCGTCGCGTCTTCCCAGCGCCAGCAGCATCCATGAGTACCACAAATGCGTGTCCGCATGGTCTGGGTTAAGTTCAATCGCTTGTTCGTAGCCGGCCTCTGCTTCCTTCCATTTCCAGTGGTAATGATGGTTCACCAGAGCCAGCGCCGTGTGCGCCTCCGCGAATGAGCTGTCCAGTTCCAGCGCTTTGCGCGCGGCCTTTTCCGCCTTCGGCATGGCCTCATGCGGCGGCAGCAAATCAAATGGCGCGATCGCCAGCAGCGCATAAGCGCTTGCCAGTCCGGCATACGCCGGAGCATATTTCCCGTCGATCTGAATGGCGACTTCAAAGTCTTCAATGCTTTTGCTGATAGCGGAAGGCGTCATCTGATGCAGGTTGTAACGCGCTTTCAGATAAGCGTCGTAAGCCGCGGGCTGCACCCTTCCCTTTCCTTTTTGCAAATCAGACAGGCGCGTGCTCTCGGAAAGATTCAGGACCAGGTTGATTTCGCGGGCAATCGCCTGTGCGATGTCCGCCTGCACGCTGAGCACGTCACTCAGGTCACGCTCATAGGTTTCCGCCCAAAGCTGCGTCTGGTCTTTGAGTTGAATGAGCTGTGCCGTGATACGCACGCGGCTGCCGCCGCGCCTTACTTTGCCTTCCAGAACATATCCAACGCCCAGGTCTTTCCTCATCTGGTCCAGCGACTTGCTGCTGGCGTCATAGCGCTCAGCTGTAGTCCGTGCAATCACCGCCAGTTCCGACGCCTGGAGTCGCGTAATCTGCGTGATCATTTCTTCAGTAAGGCCGTCGCTGAAGTAGTCGTCTTCCTTTGCTCCGCTAAGATTGCCAAAGGGCAACACCGCCAGCTTTATCTTTTCCGCCTGTCCTTCCGCTCGCGTGTCGGTTGCAACGCACGCTCCTGATAGTTCCCGCGTCTTGAACCAATCCGTCAACTCATTGCGGTAGGCGTAGATCGAGCCCAACTTGTCATGCAGATGGCGATAGACAGGAAGCCTTTCTTTCTTCTCCCAGCGTTGCACGGTGCGAACGTCGCGCCGCAAATAAGAAGCAATCTCTTTCCAGGAATCAAGACGATCAGCCGGATTGCCGGTGGTCATGGTTTACGTTCCGCCGTTCCTTTCGACAGTCGATCATGCGGGCATGCCAATTCTAACGGTAGATGCACTCGTAATGACCGAAAAAGCGAACCCCTGATACTGATCGCTTCACAAAAAAAGGCCCGCTCACGCAGGCCTTGGACTTTCTGGCAAAAAGTTACTCGTAACGCAGGGCAATCATCGGATCCACTTTCGATGCCCGCCATAACGCAGATCTTGCAACAGTGTTGTCACGCACTTCTCCCTCGAGCTGGATTGCGATTTATGTGGAGGATCGGGCTCTACGCCATCTCTGCCTGCTGCGCGGCTTCCGTTTCTTCAACGACTTTGCCGTCAAAGAGATGGATGGTCCGTTCAGCATGCTTGGCAAAGCGCGTGTCGTGCGTCACCATGCAGATGGTGGCGCCTTCACGGTGCAGGCTCTGCAACAGTTCCATCACGGCTTCGCCGTTGCGTGAGTCCAGGTTTCCGGTGGGCTCGTCCGCCAGCAGGATGGAAGGCGATCCGCCCAGGGCGCGGGCCACCGCAACGCGCTGCTGCTGACCGCCGGAAAGCTGTGAAGGATAGTGCCGCATGCGATGCGCCATGCCTACTTTCTCCAGCGCTTCCTGCACACGCTTCTTGCGCTCAGGAGATGACATGGTGCGGTACGTGAGCGGCAGTTCGACGTTCTCATACACGGTGAGGTCGCCAATCAGATTGAAGCTCTGAAAAATGAAACCAATCTCCTGGTTGCGAATGCGCGCGCGGTCTGAGAAATCCAGCCCCTGCACGGCGCGGCTGTTCAGGACATAGGATCCGTCTGTAGGAGAATCCAGCAGGCCAATGATTGAGAGCAGCGTCGACTTGCCGCAGCCTGACGGGCCTGCAATGGCTACATACTCGCCCTTCTTGATATCCAGATGGATGCCTGAGAGCGCATGCGTCTCAACTTCATCGGTGTAGAAAATCTTGGTTACGTTTTCCAGGTTGATTAAAGTTTGTCCGCTTGCCACGTTGTATTCTCCTCAAAAAAGTGGTGTTGATCTTCAGCTGCTATTTATTTGTCCAGCTTGATTCGGTCCTGATTATCATAGCGAGACATGTCGGAGAGGATCACTTTATCGCCTTCCTTAAGCCCGCCCACAATTTCAATCGTGTTCACTGAACTGCGTCCCAGGTCTACCTTGACTCGGGTCGCGGTTTTTTCTTCGGGATCAATCTTGAACATTCCCACCGAACTCTTTTCCTGACCGAAAGCAGGCCGGCCCACGTAAAGCACGTTCTCCAGTTTCTCCTGCGTAATCGTTCCATCCACGCTCAGGTCAGGGCGGGAGCCTTTTGGCGGCGGACCGTCCAGTTTCACGTCCACCGTAACTGTGCCGGCCTGTACCGCAGGATCAATACGCGAAACCGTGCCTTCCACAACGCCATTGTGGGTGTCAATCTCAGCCTTCTGGCCGATAATAATGTCTTTTGCCTGCGTTTCCGGAATCTTCAATTCAGCCTGAAGGTGTTCCGGTTGGACGACTTTTGCCAGGATCGTTCCCTGCGTCGTTCTCTGACCCACCTGAACAGGTACTTCCTGCAAGACTCCCGGAATTCCGGCTCTGACCTTTAACGCGTCTTTCTGGCGATGCTTTAACTGCGCAAGGGCCTTCTTCTGATCGATGGTGGCTTGCTGCACCGCGAGCTGGGTTTCAATCGCTTTGGTGCTTTCGGCGATCCGATCTTGCTCAATCTTGTAGCGCGTGGCCAGTTCTTTTTCCTTGCTCAATGAAGCTTTTAAAACCGAG
>DATCAX010000551.1:0-5634 GCA_036512375.1 Candidatus Angelobacter sp.
GTGATGCCCAGTTCTTCCAGAGACTGCGCAGCCGCATGAAGCTGCCCTAGTCCTCCATCGACTAACACCAGGCTCGGGAATGTTTGGTTTTCGTCGCGCAGGCGTTTGTATCTCCGCGTGACCACTTCGCGCATCGATGCAAAATCGTCCACGCCCGTCACAGTCCGCACAATGAACTTGCGATATTCGCTCTTGTTCATCTTGCCGTCTTCCCATACCACCATAGAAGCCACGGTCTCCGCGCCCTGTATGTGCGAGATGTCAAAGCATTCAATGCGCTTGGGAATATCCGGCAGGCCCAGTGCGTCCTGTAACGCTTCCTGGATGGCCTTGGCTTGCGGCTTCATCACGCGGAAACGCTGATCGAATGACTGCTTGGCGTTCTGTGCCGCCAGGTCGATAAGTGACCGCTTTTCCCCGCGCTGCGGCACCAGTATCTCCACCTTGCTGCCGCGCTTTTCCGAAAGCAGTTCTTCCAGCTCCGTGCGGTCTTCAAAGTCAACCGGCGCGAGTATGTTCCGCGGAACATACTGCTGGTCAATGTAAACCTGCTTCATCAACGCTGAGAAAAACTCTCCGGGATGAAACAAAGATGTTTGTGGACCGTGGCCGCCCTCGGCCGCGGGCAAAGACGAATCAGGACCGCGGGCGCCCTCGCCTGCGACCTCCAGAACCTTTCCTAACTCCGGTAATTCATCCCAGAAGAACTCTCGCCGATCGAGAATCTTTCCGCCGCGCAAATGGAATACGTTCACCGCCAGCATGTCATTTTCATAGTGATAGCCAAAAACGTCCTGATCGTCGCCTTCGGCCGCCGCCATGCGTTGCTTTTCCTGGAGCTGTGCCACGGTCGAAATCATGTCGCGATACCGTGCCGCGCGCTCATATTCCTGCTGCCCCGCCGCTTCATCCATCCGGACGCGGAGCGATTTCGCCAGATCAGTCTGCCGGCCTTCCAGCAAGAGCTGCACGTCATGCACGGCTTCCAGATATGCCTGCGGCGTGGTCAGGTCCTGCACGCATGGTCCCAGGCATCGCTTGATGTAAAACTGCAAACACGGACGCAGATGGTAGCGCGTGAGATCAACCTTGCAGGAAGGAACCAGGAAACTGCGGTGGATCAGATCAACGATCCGGTACGCCAGGTTTCCCGGAAAATACGGGCCATAATAATTGCTGCCATCTTTGCGCAGTCGCCGCGTCACATACACGCGGGGAAAGCGCTCGCCCAGGGTCAGCTTGATATATGGATAGGTTTTGTCGTCGCGCAGCAGGATGTTGAAGCGCGGTTTCTTCTGCTTGATCAGGTTGTTTTCAAGCGCCAGCGCCTCTTTGTTGTTGTCCACGACGATATAGTCAACGTCCACCGCCTCGCGCAGCAGGCTGCCTGTTTTGGCATTAGCCTCGCCCACCCCCTCCTGAAAATAGGACCGCACCCGGGCGCGCAGGTTCTTCGCCTTGCCTACGTAAATGACCTCGCCTTCGGCGTTTTTATATAGGTACACTCCCGGCCGTAGCGGGATTGTCCGGATTTTCTCTGTCAGATCCATTGGGGGAAAGCTGAGGCTTACTACCTAGATTCTGCTTGTAAGGCTCTGGGTGCGTAAAATTTCTACTGTCGGGCCTTACGGTCGACCCCTGGAGCGCCTTTGGAAATCACTCAACCTGTTGATTATAAATCATTTAGAATAAACTTGTCTCGCCCGGCGTAATGGCATCTCACTTGCTGTTATCCAGAGTGACTTTATAGGCGGCAACACCCTGCGCCGCGTTGGGTCTTAAGGAGCTTTCCCCATGAATTTGAAATCAAGTCTTATGGTTCTGCTGGCTGGCACATCGCTGATGGTCGGCACCGGCTGCACTACGAAGAATTATGTGCGCAAGCAGACCCAGCCAATCGTCGAAAAATCCAACGAACTTGACGCCAGAACGGCCAAAAACAACGCCGCCATTCACGATGTCGATTCCCGCGCAACCTCCGGGATCGCAGGCGCGAACACCAAGGCCGGCGAGGCCGACACCAAGGCGCTCGACGCCCGCAATCGTGCAGACCAGGCCCAGACGCTGGCAACGCAGGCCAACACCCGCGCTGACGCCCTAGCCAACCAGGTCGCCAATCTGGATAACTACCGCCCCGTGGCTGAAACCTCGGTTCATTTCGCCTTCAACAAGGCTGACCTGACCGCCAAGGCTAAGACTGCCCTGGACCAGCTTCTGGCTGAAGTCCCCAACACCAAGGGTTACCTGGTGGTGGTGGAAGGCGATACTGACTCCGTTGGTTCGGCAAAATACAATTACCAGCTGAGCGAGCGCCGCGCTGATGCCGTGGTGCAATATCTCTCTTCCAAGAGCATTCCGGCGCACAAGATCTATCTGATCGGAATGGGCAAGGACAAATACACCGCTGAGAACACCACCGCTGACGGACGCGCCAAGAACCGTCGCGTGGAAGTTCGTCTGATGACGAACGTTCTGGGCCAGGAAACCCCAAGCTCTGCGCAGAGTACCACTCCTAACCCGAGCCGGTAGTCTCTCCCTCCCCCGGGACACTTGCGCAGAAACAGAGGCCGCCAGATATTCTGGCGGCCTTTGGTTTTTTTACCTCGATCCAACCTGCCTGACCTGCAAGATTCCTCGCGTCATTCGATCTTCCAATAGAATATTAACTATGAAGCCCCGCTCTCATATTGTTGCCGTTCTAGTGTTCTTCGGCTCGTTGGTGTTAATTCTGGCTGGCGTCCGGGTCACGGCACAAGAAAGCCAGGACAATCAGCCCCATATTCAGCCGCGCAACTCCCCAACGCCAACTCCAACGCCAACCCCCACACCAACACCTACGCCTGCACCGCGCGCCAGCCAGCCCTCGCAGAAGCCCCAGGACCAGTATGAGCGCCCACCCTTCCCCGATGACGTCTCAAAGCCGCAGGCCAACGAACCTTCTCCCAAACCGGGTGACGACAAGTATGAGCGCCCGCCTTTTCCCGGTGACGTCCCAAAGCCTCAAGCCAACGAACCTTCACCCAAGCCGGGTGACGAGAAATACGAACGTCCGCCCTTTCCCGGTGATGCACCCGGCACAAGTCCCACGGGCGGCAGCGTTTCGGGGGAGAGTTCCAGCAAGGATTCTGAGATTGACATGAACGGCCACTCGGCCAAAGAAGAGCCCGCGCCTCGTGCCGAAGACGAGTCCGTGCTCAGGCCCTGGGATCCGCACAAGGCCGCCAAGGACGTCGAAGTTGGCCAGTACTACCTGAAGCTCAAGAATTACCGCGCGGCCCTGGAGCGCTTCAATCATGCGCTCACCTATAAACCTGATGATGCTGAAGCAATCTTTGGTCTGGCCATCACCCAGGAAAAGCTCGATCTTCTGTCGCTGGCCAACCAGAACTATCGCAAGTATCTGGATATCCTGCCGAACGGTCCCAAGTCCAAAGACGCGCAGGAAGGGTTGAAGCGCGTGGCGTCCAACGTAGCCGCGGTGAATCCCGCGGCCGCCGGCGCTAATCCGGCACAAATGGCAGCCCATGACATTGAGGTTGGCGAAACCTATCTGTCCGGCAATAACTTTGACGGCGCTCGCCAGCGCTTTGAAGACGCGCAGCGGCTTACCCCGGACAATCCCCTCATCTGGTTCCGGCTGGCCCAGGCCCTGCAGGGCGTGCAGAGACTCGATCCCGCACGTCTCTACTATAAGAAATATCTGGAGGCCCAGCCCAAAGGAAAGTTTGCCGGCAACGCCAGGAAGGCGATCTCACAGATTGACTGGCTGCTGGGAAAGTAAGTTACTCTTTGCGCATGAACGATCCGGAACTTGCGTCCACCAGGACCGTGAGCTTGCCGATTGAGTCGCTGCCGTAGATTACGTGCCAGCGCAGCTGGTTCGACTGCACGTCAAAATCCAGCAGGTAGCCCACATTCACTTTGGCATCTTTCTCCAGCAATTGTTTGCCACCGTGTTTTTGAGCTACTTCAAAGGCCTGGTCAGTATCGATCTTGAGAAAGTTCAGGTCAAACGGCCGTGATGCGCGGTTTGCTGCATTGTAGGTGTCTTCCACGCCGTGGTTCACGCCGCGCGGCGTATCTTCCGTGGCCATTCCCGCCCAGGTAAACGGCTCCGATTTTTGTCGGCCAGGAGACGCAAACAGAGCGCGCCAGAAATTCGCTTTGCCGTCGTGGCCGTTGCTGCCTTTCAGGTTGGTCGATTCCAGGCGCACAGGCATCGCGTCAGCGGACCAGCCCCGCGCCGGTACCAGCATTCTCTGCAAAGCGAAGCGTCCTGTTTCAGTCTGCACCGCGGCCGCCGGAGTTTCCGTGTTGCTGGCCGGAGCTTTCGTTGGCTCGGAACTGCAACCCAGGCAAATTACGGCCATGGTCAGAAGGGCGTTCAAAACGGTTTTTTTGATGAATGTCATTTTGACTGATGTAATCAGAGTCACACCATTCTAGACGGAGCAGCCGCGGGAATGGATGTACGAAGGTGCATGTCTCCGCCAGGGTATCTGGGTTAACACTCCGCTAGTTATTACTCGCTGGGCATCCCAGCTTTGCGGGCCTGTTCCTGCAGTCCATCCAGTTTTTGCTGTGCGGCATCCACCGCCTGCTTTTTGCCGTTGATTTCTTCCTGCTCTTTGCGTGAGTCTTCGGCGAACTTGCCCTGGTCGCGCAACATGGTGCCCGCGTCGCCATAATAGGCCGCTGCTCGAAGCCGCGCTTCGCGTTGCGCTATGTCCAGTTCGCGCTGCAGCGTGGCCAGCTCTTTCTTCTCTGACTCAATCTGTTTCTTCAGATCTTCATTCTTCGGCTTCGCGGCATCCGCTGTATCTTTCTTCGCGTCCGCAGTCTTGTCGTCGGCCTTTTTAGCACTCTCTGGCTCGCTGCCGGTGGAAGTCACGGAATTGTGCGGCATGCTGTCATCATCCAGTTTTACCGCGCTGGTACTGGAGTGTTTCTTCGCGCGATTGGCGCGGGCCACATCGCCCAGCGATTCTTGCGCGTACGCTGCGGCGCCGAACAGACAAAGTGAAAACATCAGAAAAAGCTTTTTCATAAAGACATCAACCTTGAATCGTACATCCCTATTATTCTACAGCTCTTGCTCAGACCATTCTGCTGCTTTCGACGGGTGGAAACGATAGGGTAAACGCCGTATCGGACTGAAGTAACCCGCGCTCTAGCGGATTCTTCCCAGCCCAGAGACATTCCAGTACCACTGGACCAGCGCTGTTCCCCAGAAAGCCGACACCAGCGCGGCTATTCCCAGGAACACGCCAAACGGAATCTCAAAATTCCTATAGATCAGGATAGCGGAGTTCCATGCCCGGCTGCGCGACACGCTGGCCGCTTCCGTGCGGTGCGTCCTTCGCCTCCGCAACAGGCGCTTCAGCCAAACCCACAGAATCAGGAACACGCCAAAAAGGCTGCCGATCAACGAACCCAGCAACAGCACCAGCAGTGTAAGCTTCACGCCCAGAAATGCGCCGATCAGCGCCATCAGCTTCACGTCGCCACGGCCCATGCCTTCTACGCCCCGCACAGCTTCATACAACAGCGCCACTCCCCAGATAAATGCCGACCCCAGCACCGCGCCGGCAATCGAGTTGATCAATGAGAGAATGCGCCAGCTATCCACCGACG
>DATCAX010000552.1:0-3920 GCA_036512375.1 Candidatus Angelobacter sp.
TCCATTGTCGCCGCCATCAACTGGTGCATCAGTGGCGGATCATTGCCTTCAACAAAATGCGGCTTATAGCCGTATCCCACAAACAGATCAATGAGTTCGTCTTTCGGTATGCGCGCCAGCACCGTCGGGCCGGCAATTTTGTATCCGTTCAAGTGCAGCACCGGAAGCACTGCGCCATCGCGCGCCGGGTTTAAAAACTTGTTGGAGTGCCAACTGGTGGCCAAAGCCCCGGTCTCTGCTTCGCCGTCGCCCACAACGCAGCAGACCAGCAGGTCAGGATTATCGAACGCTGCGCCGTAAGCATGCAGCAATGAATATCCCAGCTCGCCGCCTTCGTTGATCGATCCCGGCGTATCCGGCGAAGCGTGGCTGGGAATGCCACCGGGCCATGAGAATTGCTGGAAAAGGCGCTGCATGCCCGCCTCATCCTGCGTAATCTTCGGATAAAACTCCGTGTATGAACCTTCCAGATACGTATTGGCCACAATGCCTGGTCCGCCGTGGCCCGGCCCTGTAACGTAAATCGCGTTGAGATCATTCTTCCGAATCACTCGATTCATGTGCGCGTAAACGAAGTTGAGTCCGGGCGTGGTGCCGAAGTGCCCCAGCAAGCGCGGCTTCGTGTGTTCCAGTTTCAGAGGTTCGCGCAGAAGCGCATTGTCGCGAAGATAAATCTGTCCTACAGACAGATAGTTGGCGGCACGCCAGTAATGATCGATGCCGTTCAATTCTTCCGGGCTCAGCGGACCGGCTCTTGCGACTACTTTTTCATGATTGAGTGTCTCAGGCATAGCACCATTCCATCCGTCGCTCTTGTGTTTAAAATTGTAGTCCTTTCGCGCCTCATTGATTTCCGGATTGGCCAATTATCTACAGTGAACTCGCGGATCTTCCAGTGACTCAGGCTCACTAATGCAGATACAATGTCCACCGCGCACCGTTGATTGAAAGGAACCTCTATGCGGATTCGCTTGGTCTTGCTGGTTATGGTTATTGCCCTCGGCGTGAACGGTCTGGGAATCACCCAGGCACATCACGACGCTTCCGCTGAGAATCTGGGCAAGGTCAACTTCAACACTTCGTGCAATAGCGCAGCGCAACCACAGTTCAATCGCGCTGTGGCCCTGATGCATTCGTTTCAATTTGCGCGCGCCATTGAAGCCTTCAACGTCATCCTCGTGAGCGATCCCTCGTGTGCGATCGCCTATTGGGGTATCGCACTGAGCAATTGGGGCAACCCCTTTGCCGCCGGTCTTAAGCTCCCGGCGCAACTGGATCAGGGACTAAAAGCCATTGAGCACGCGCGGGCTGTGGGTGCGAAGACTGAGCGAGAGCGTGCCTACATCGAGGCCGTCGCGCATCTCTTTACTGACACCGCGAATACCGATCAGCGTTCGCGTGTACTGGCATACGAAAGCGCAATGGCTACCGTCAGTGCTGCTTATCCGGAAGACATTGAGGCTGCTATCTTCTACGCGCTGGCCCTCGCCTCGGCTGCCGATCCGGCCGATAAGACGTATGCCAGACAACTCAAGGCCGGCGCAATACTGGAGAACCTGTTTGTACAGTACCCAAATCATCCGGGACTGGCCCATTACATCATTCACACCTATGACTTTCCACCGCTGGCTGCCCGGGCGGTCGGAGCCGCACGGCGCTATCATGAAATTGCGCCATCGGCGCCGCACGCCTTACACATGCCATCGCATACATTTACGCGAGTCGGCTACTGGCAGGATTCCATCGACACCAACATAGCCGCCGCGGCTGCCGCAAGAAGCGCGGGCCAGACGGCGGAAGAGCTGCACGCCAGCGACTACATGGCCTATGCATATTTGCAGACAGGCCAGGACCGTGCCACCCAGCATTTAGTGGAATCGGCCGTTCAGACATTCTCGCGCTTTGATCCGGCAGTATTACTCAGCGGAGCGGCTCCTCCCTCTGCAGCATACTTTGCGCAGGCGGCGATTCCTGCCCGCTACTGTCTGGAACGGCGTGCCTGGGCCGATGCGGCAAAGCTGGAGCCGCGCCCCAGTCCATTTCTGCCCGCGGATGCCATCACATACTTTGCCCGGGGTTTAGGCGCTGCGCATGTGAAAGATGGTGCTACGGCGCGTTCGGCAATCGGCTCTTTAGAACAGATTCGCGACAAACTCAAAATGAAAGAGGGTTATTGGGCCAACCAGGTAGAAATTCAGCGGCAGGAAGTGTCCGCATGGCTGGCCTTTGCTGAAGGCGATCCCCAGGGCGCGCTCGCCGGGATGCGCGCGGCGGCCGAACTGGAAGCCGGGACCGAAAAGAATGCGATTACGCCTGGTCCACTCACGCCGGCGCGGGAACTGCTTGGGGATTTACTGCTGGAATTAAAGCGACCCTCAGAAGCGCTCAAGGAATTTGAAGCAACGCTGACCAAGGAGCCCAACCGCTTTCGCTCGCTGTACGGGGCCGCCGAGGCGGCGAAGCTGGCCGGCGATCGCCAGACGGCGCAGAAATATTTCAGAGAGTTGCTCAAGGTTGCCGAGCGTGCTGACACACCTGGACGCCCGGAACTGGCCGAGGCGCGTAGCGAGTCGAAGCCACAATAGCCGGCCCCCGGATTATTCATAACGAAAATGGGGTAGCACTTTGTCGATGATCACTGTGGCACCCCATTCGGAAACAACTTTTGCAAAAACTCTTTATCACTGGCCATGGGCTTGAAGCGGTCGACATCAACTTCTTCCTTCCACTGCTTATCAAAATCTTTGGGATTGAGCGTCTTTGCCTTGGCAAACTCGTCCAGCGACGCGGTTTTGTCTCCTGTGAAATAGTCCAGAAAAGCCAGGGTCATATGTCCGCCCGCGCGATTGGGCGAATATTGCACGGCTTTCTGTGAAGCAGCTCGCGCCTTCTGCATGTTGCCCGTCTCCAACGCCTTATACGTCAGGTCGCCATAATTGTAAGCCAGGTTCAAATCCAATAGTCGCCGCAGCTCCGTGAACGGATCAGGATTATCGTCAACGTTAATATAAACGTAGCGATCGTTATTGATGTTGCGTCCGCCCAGCTTCTTTACCACCAGCATTGATGCGGACTGGCGGCCCCGCGCATCGCCGCCGACGGCATCTCCGGCTTTAAGCGCGGCGAAAAGTTTTTCCGCCAACTCACCCTGCGTTGACTCAAAGGCCTTGCCCATCGCTTCCGGCACCTGAGCACCCACCAGAATGTTGCCCTGTGCCGACCATGTCTTGCCCTGCCGATCGCCCGCCCATTTAGGCGCATTGGGGCCGGTGTAGGCCGCAACATTTCCCTTTGCGTCGACAATTGCCACCTGGCGTCCATCTTTGCCTTCAAATTTGTCGTCGGCAAGAATCTTCTTCAGGACTTCCGGGGCGCTAAGCCCCTGGCGCAACAGATCCAGCGCCTGCTGCCCATAGCCGACGTTGACATTGGCCTGCGTTGCCACCGCGCCCACATCCGCCATAGCCCATGGCACAACCGACCCCACGGAGAAATAGCGCGAGGCCACGGCTACGCCCATCTCGCCGGTTTGCGGATCGATGGCCACGATGGAGAAGGTGGAGACAGGAGGAAGCGATGACGCAAAAGCGGCATTCCATGCCGCAAAAATGATTGCTACCGACAATAAAACTCTCTTCATATTCATCTCCATGGTGCTAGCCGCACGCGACCTGACGCCGCCCTGAATCAAGTTTGTATTCCCAACACGTACGCCAGCACCACAATTGCCAGCACACCCAATGACACAAGAGCATACCTAAAGTCGCGTTCGCGCAAAAACTGAAGGCCGGCAACGATAATCCGCAGTACCGGTGTCGCCAGCAGAACCAGCAGTCCCGCAGCAGCCACCCTGGCACCCCACGAGACGACAAACTGCAACAGCAATCCAGCCACGATCAACGTGAAAGCCGTGTACGCGC
>DATCAX010000553.1:0-3360 GCA_036512375.1 Candidatus Angelobacter sp.
AGGCGGCGAGGGCAGTGTCACGTTCGAGGCCGCTTAGGCGAAGTTTGAGTACGATGCGCTCGCCGGCGTCCATCTGGGCCATATCAGCAACGCGGTCCCATTTGACTTCGAGGTTCTTGTCGAGGACGGAGCCCGGCAGACGATCGGTAATATCGTCTTCGTCGTAAATCGATCCGGATTCCGCTCCAAAGCCAGTACGAAATTGTTCGTCATGGCGGTGGAGAGCGGCTCCGAGACGGTCGTCATGGCCCAGAGGCTTGCCGTCGGAATCTTTAAAGTGGAGGTCGGTAGCCAGGATTTCACGGCGACGGTTGGGCCGGATATCGAGAATGCCCAGACGAACGGCGCATCGCAGAGAGCTCTTGCGGACGTAAGCCATGGGATCAGGCTGAGTCTTCCAGCGTCCTTTTTCCAGGACTGACTGGATGGCAGGAACATACCCTATGGGAAGATACAGGCTGCGGAGAAGTTGTTGCCACTGGTCTTCGCAGGCGGAAAAGGGCTGGGTGGAAAGGGTGGTGAGGAGTTCGATCTCAGCGGACATACCGGAACAGCATAAGCGAATATATAACGAAAGTCAAACAAGAAGTCCGGCCGCAGATTCCGCAGATAGACGCAGATTCAGAGGGGCGGAATTAGCCGCGAATGAACGCGAAAAACGCGGATGAGAGGCAAAAGGCCAGGCTAATCATCCCATTTATCCACGCGTTGAAAGATATCGAGCATCAGAACATTGATCTGTTTTGCGACGTTTTCGTCAGATATGACAGCGCCTCCGACAGAGCGTCGCGATTATAGGGGTCCCTCGCTCCGCTCGGGATGTTAAAAAAACAAGCCCGCCATCCCGGCGGGCTCTCACAAAAATTCTTGAAGTCTACTTTTTCACGGCAGCGACGCGGGCGCTCAGGCGGGATTTATACCGCGAGCCGGTGTTCTTGTGGATGATGCCCTTTTTCACGGCTTTATCGATCATGGAGACGGTGCCGGAGAAGGCCTCTTTGGCGGCCTTGGCGTCGCCGGATGCCATAGTCTCACGCAGTTTGCGCAGCGCGCTGCGTAAACGCGTGGTGTTGGAGCGATTGTCGCCCGTACGTTTGGTGGTTTGGCGCGCGCGCTTCAGCGCTGAAAAATGATTTGCCATTGTGACTGTCTCGGTTCCTATCAAAAAAGGGTTTTTTCGGAGGGTCAAGCCGAAGATGCTATTTTACTTGGGTTCAGGGGCTGGGGTCAATGGCGGGCCGAGTAGGCCGGCTCATTCGCAACCTCGGCGGAAAGAATGTCAGCAGCAGCAAAAGTGTACGAACAAGAAGGGTTATAGGGTTCAGAGCGCGTAGATTCCAGAACGTCAACGATAATGTCGTCATATTCCTCGTCGGCAAAGCAGACGAAAACTTTGGCAACTTCGCCGTCAGTCATCCGCAGGGTGACCGTCTTGTCGACAAACTCTTTAAGATCGACCAATTTCATATTGTTACCTTGTGAACTCTGTTTCGATCATCCCACAATATTCAGCCGGTACAGTCGTGGCCGATTGTGAGTTCGTCTGCGCCCGAATGCTGCCCATCAAGGATGAAGCGGATACCCGACAGATGGGAAGGCTGCTGCTCCTCAACCCAGCCGTCGCGCATCTAATATTAAGGTGGTGTTAAAGCCGCGTAAACTTTGTTGACTTGGGGAAATAACGGCGGTACTCTCAGGCCAATGGTATTACCTCCGCGTTCCGGTGGACCACCTATCCTGCCTTTCCATGCACAAAACAATCTTATGTTCTGTGTGCGCAATCGGCACAGGGCCTGTGAACAATTGCGCCATGAGAGGGTAACCGCAAAGAGCTGAATGAAGAAAAATATAGAAATCGTCCCTAATATCCAGAAGCTGTTTGGTGTCCGCGATGAAAATCTCCAGGTGATGGAGAGCGGGCTTAACGTCTCGATTGACCTGAAATCTGATTCTGTACAACTGGAAGGCGCCGCCCGGGACGTCGCCCGCGCCGAACAGATCTTTACCGACTTTGATCACCTGGGCAGTACTGGCCAGGAATTTACTGACGCTGACCTGAGTTCAATGCTGCGCGTGGTAGTGGCCGATGCCACCGCTACGCTGCGTGGCATGGCTGAAGCAGGCAAGCAGCGATCGTTTGGCAAGCGGCAGGTTCAGCCGAAGAGCATGAACCAGCGCCGCTATATTGACGCGATTGAGAAATATGACATGGTGTTTGGCGTCGGGCCGGCGGGGACGGGCAAGACGTACCTGGCTGTGGCGATGGCGGTGTCTGCACTGAACGCCAAGAGGGTGAGCAGGATTATCCTGGCGAGGCCTGCGGTGGAAGCTGGCGAGCGTCTGGGATTTCTTCCCGGAACGCTACAGGAGAAAGTCGATCCGTATCTGCGTCCGCTGTATGACGCACTGTATGACCTGATGGACCAGGAGCGCGTCGACCGCTTGCTGGAAAAAAACATCATTGAGATTGCGCCCATCGCCTTTATGCGCGGTCGCACCCTGAATGATTCTTTCATCATCCTGGACGAAGCCCAGAATACGACACCTGAACAAATGAAAATGTTCGTGACGCGCATGGGCTTCAACTCCAAGGCCGTGATCACCGGCGACGTCACGCAAATTGACCTGCCCAACGCGCGTCGTAGCGGCCTGCTTGAAGCGGTAGACGTGCTCAAGCCAGTGGAGGGCATTTTCTTTAACTTCTTCACTGAAGAGGACGTCGTCCGTCACCACCTGGTGCAGCGCATCGTCCGCGCCTACGACGAACGGTCGCGCAGCCAGCAGATGTCGTTGGAACTGCCGCGGGAAGCGCAGCCGCAGCAGGAGCCCAACGAACCCCCTCTGCAACAGTAGAAATCTAGTAGAATTCTTGGCGGGAGGGCGGTTCACGGCCCTCCCGCTTTGTTTGTTGCAACGGTGTTTGTTTTTACGGAACGAGCAATGGTAATTTTTGAAACAACGGTTTCTGACGTGCCAACCCCCGGCGTGAGCACGGCGCAGCTCCAGCGCTTCGTCCGACGCGCGCAAACTTTAGCGAAGGTCAAAGGTGAGGTGGATATTCTAATTTCGGATAACACGCGCCTGCGCGATCTCAACCATCGCTTTCGGCACAAAAACAAGCCGACCGATGTGCTCTCGTTCCCGCGTCCCTCCGGCGGTGACATCGCCATCTCCGCCCAGATAGCCCGCGACAACGCCGGGCGCTACGGCCACAGCATCACGGAAGAAATAAAAATCCTGGTGCTGCACGGTATGCTGCATCTTGCCGGGTATGACCATGAGGCTGACAATGGACGCATGGCCCGCACGGAAGCTCGTTTGCGTTCCCAGCTCAAATTGCCTGCTTCTCTTATTGACCGC
>DATCAX010000554.1:0-8777 GCA_036512375.1 Candidatus Angelobacter sp.
CGCGTGTTCATGACGCATCAGATCTGAGAGCAGCCTGTGGACTCGGCGCACACTGGCTTCGATCCCCTCCTCGCCTATACTGATGCGCACCGGCAGGGGGTTGATGAACAGTCCCATGACGCGATCAGCACCTTCGCCGCCCTGCATGCGCCCGAATAGAACCGTGCCGAAGACCACATCCTCGCGTCCGCAGAGCCGGGTTAGCACCTGCGCCCAAGCCAAGTGGCAGAGACTGGCAGCGCTAACTCCCAACCTGCGGGCATGAGTCCGCAGCCTCCCGGCGAGTGTCTCGTTGATAGACAGATGGGCTTCCTCTAGGTCGCTTCCGTCGCCCTGCACATCCAGCAGTCCGAATGGGGCTGTGGGTTCATGCACATCTCCCAGCATCTGCCTAAAATAGGCTTCATGCTCCTCTGGGCTGATCCCCAATCGAGCCTGGGCCACCAGATTGCGAAAAGGCAGCGGCGCAGGCAGCCCAGCCTGCTGTCCCAAGAGCTGGGCCTGGATTTCGGCCTGCATCACTTCCAGCGTGGTGTGATCGCCGGCCAAGTGATGCAGGAGCAACATCAACAGCCAGCGGTCATGGGTAGAGTCATAGGCGATGTAAAGGCGCAGCAATGGCGCCTGACGTACGTCAATGCGGAAATGACGCGGATGGAACCGCTCATAAAGCTGCTCGCTCACATCGCCTATCGCCGCATCTAGTTCGATCTCCTCCATCGGCAGGAGCGCCTGGCGCCAGACAATCTGCACCGGTGCCGCCAGATCTTCCCATAGCATCGACGTGCGCAGAATATCGTGCCTATCCACTATCGTCTGCAGGGCACTGAGGTAATTGTCCAGGCGTGCGCGAGTGTCGAAGGCGAACTGAATCGCCAGCAGGTAAGGATCGCCTTCTCCGCCCAGCCGGTGATGGAAAAGAATTCCCTCCTGCAGAGGAGACAGGGGATAGATGTCCTGCACATTTCCCGCCCCACCTGGCACCGCAGCCACCACGTGTTCAATCTCCTTCTCCGTCAGCGCGATCAGCGGCAGCATGTCCGGTGTGATGCGTTCGCAACCGCTGGGAATCCCATTCGGGGGAACTTCGATGACCGGCGTACCGCCGTCCAGCGCCATCGCCAAGTCCGCCACAGTCGGAGTGGCAAACAGTACCCGCACATCCACTTTGAAGCCACGCCGACGCAGGCGCTCTATCAAGGTCACCGCCAGCAGGGAGTGCCCTCCGAGTTCGAAGAAGTTGTCATGTCTCCCCACCCGTTCGATCTTCAGCACTTCGGCCCATAGCGCCGCCAGCTGCGTCTCCACCTCACCCTGCGGCGCTTCGTACCCGACTAGCGCATAAACGTCCTGGCCTGGCTGCGGCAGACTCTTGCGGTCGATCTTCCCGTTGTGGTTCAGCGGTAACTTCTCCAACTGCACATACGCGCTTGGCACCATATACTCCGGCAACTTGCCGAGCAGGTGCTCCCGCAACTCGCTTATCCTCAGCTCTCTCGCCCCGTTTCCGTTATTGCTCTCTTCAATCCTGGGTACCAAATACGCCACCAGCCGCTTGTCCCCGCCCCCATCTTCCCGCGCTATCACCACCGCTTCCCGCACTCCCCCATGCTCCTGTAAGGCTGCTTCGATCTCCCCTAGTTCAATACGAAATCCGCGAATCTTGACCTGATGATCCAGCCGGCCCAAGTACTCCAGGTTCCCGTCCTCCAGCCATCGCACCAGGTCCCCGGTCCGATATAGCCGCTCTCCCCTCCTGCCGCTCAACCCGTCAGGAACGAACCGCTCCGCCGTCAGATCTCCTCGACCCCAATACCCTCTGGCCAGCCCAACTCCTCCAAGACACAGCTCTCCAGGAACTCCCGCCGACACCGGCTCCATCCCCTTATCCACCACATACACCCGCATGTTCGCGATCGGCTTTCCTATCGGAACGCTGGCACGGGTATCGTCCGCCATGCACTTCCAGTACGTAACATCGATCGCCGCTTCCGTTGGTCCGTATAAATTATGCAGCTCGACCCACGGCATGCTGGCCAGACACCGCCGCGCCAGCTCTGTCCCCAGCGCCTCCCCGCTGCATATCACCCGCCGCAGACTCTTGCACCCACTCGCCCTCTCCTCATCCAGAAACACCGACAACATCGAGGGCACGAAGTGCAGCGTCGTCACCTGCTGCTCCTGGATCAGCGTGGCTATATAACCCGGCTCCTGATGCCCGCCCGGCCGTGCTACCACCAACGTCGCTCCCTCCATCAGCGGCCACAAGAACTCCCACACCGAAACATCGAAACTGAACGGCGTCTTCTGCAGAACAACATCCCCAGACTCCAATCGGTACTCTTCCTGCATCCACAGCAACCGATTCAGAAGCCCGCCGTGGCTGTTCATCACCCCCTTCGGCCTGCCCGTTGAGCCGGAGGTATAAATAATGTAGGCTAGATGCCCCGGCAGGAGCTCCACATCCAGGGTCTCTTTTTTCTGCTCTGCGATCCGCCTCTGCTCCTCTGCTCCATCCAATTCCAGCACCTGACCACCATACGGAGGCAGCTGTTGCCGCTGGCCCTCCTGCGTCACCAGCACTTTGACCTGCGAGCTTTCAAGCATATAGCTCAAACGCTCACGTGGATAATCCGGATCCAGCGGCACATAGGCCGCTCCAGCCTTCAGCACGCCTAGCAAACCGACCACCATCTCCAGGCTCCGCTCCACCATCAGACCGACGCGCGTCTCCGTCCCCACACCCAACTCCCGCAACCGCCACGCCAACTGGTTGGCTCGTTCATTTAACTCTCGATAGGTTAACTTTCGTCCTTGATGCTCAACCGCTATCGCCTCCGGCGTTCTGGCAACCTGTTCTTCAATCAGGCCGGGCAAGCACTTTCTTCGCGGAAACTCTACAGCCGTCCGGTTCCATTCCTCGATAACCTGCTTGCGTTCATTGGTGGTCAAGAGCGGAAGCACATCAATGGATTGAGATAGTTTGACGACAATACCGCTTAGCAACCTCCGGTAATGGTCTATTAACCGGATAACGTATGCCGCATCAAACAGGTCCATGCTGTATTGCAATGAACCGGTTAGTTTTCCGAATCCATCTTCTCCGAGCAGCAGCAACAGATCGAACTTCGATGTCCCGTTATCAACAGTGTTAAAGGGTTGGAGCGTGGCGGCGCCCAGTCGCAAGTCGGACTGGGGCGCATTTTGCAGAACGATCATGACCTGGAAAAGTGGCGTGCTGCCCAGATTCCGTTCGGGCGATAGAACCTCAACCAGCTTCTCGAAAGGAACGTCCTCGTGAGCGTAGGCTTCCAGTGTCACCTCTTTTGTCCTCTGCAGCAGCTCGATAAAGCTGGGCGCGCCGAAAAGGTCCAGTCGCAATACCAGAGTGTTAATAAAAAAGCCGATCAACTCTTCCGTCTCACCGCTGCTGCGCCCGGCGATCGGCGTTCCCACTGCTATGTCGTGTTGTCCACTATACCGATAGAGCAGGATCTGAAATGCGGCCAGCAGAACCATAAATAAGGTAGCGCCTTGCTCTTCCGCCAATTTCTTCAGCTTTTGCGTGAGATTGGCGTCTATCTCAAAGTCATACATGGCCCCGTTTTGGCTCTGTGAGGTTGGCCGAGGCCGGTCGGTGGGCAACTGCAACATGCTGACTCCTGCCAGTTGCTGCTTCCAATAGGCCAGTTGCTGCTCCAGCACCCCTCCTTCCAGCCACTCCCGCTGCCACACGGTGTAGTCTGCATATTGAATAGGCAGTTCCGGCAAGGGTGAAGACCGGCCCCCGCTGAATGCGTCATAGAGAACCGATACTTCTTCGATCAGTACCCCCATGGACCAGGCATCAGAAATGATGTGGTGCATGGTAAACAGAAGCACATGATGCAGCTCACCCAAACGCAGAAGCTTTCCCCGCATCAGTGGCGCTTGCTTGAGATTAAACGGCTGGCGCGCCTCTTCCTGCGCCATCCGGATGGCTTCTGCTTCTCGTTTCTCTTCACCGGATATAGGAGTCAAATCCACAACCGGCAGTTGAACCTTGACATGGTCTTCGATGACTTGTTGCGGCTCACCGTGGATTGAGACAAAGCGCGTGCGCAGCGTTTCATGACGCCGTGTAACCTCTTCCAGCGTCCTCTCCAATATCTCCACATCCAGCTTCCCTCGGACCCGTAACGCGCCGGGAAGATTGTAGGTGGCTCTCCCAGGAGTGAGTTGGTCGATAAACCACAATCTTTGCTGGGCAAACGAAGCAGGAAAACAAATCATTTCCTGTGCCGGTGACTGGCGGAGATCAGATATCGATGAAGTCATGGGTTCTTTTCTACAATCTCAATCTACATTTACTAAAACGGTCCTGCGTGCCACCCGTTTGATAGCTGGCCGAAGATGCGATGGCGCACCGTTGACTCCAGTTTGCAGCGCTTGATCAATTACTTCAGCCAACTGGGCGATGGTTGGCGATTCGAACATTCGGCGTAATGGAATATCCAGCTTGAAGCTTTCGCGCATGCGGGCAGCCACCCGCGCGGCCAGGAGAGAATGCCCGCCGATCTTAAAGAAGTTGTCGTGAATTCCCACATGTTCCCGCCGCAATACTTCTTGCCACAACTGGCAAAGCGTTTCTTCTGTGGGGTTGCGCGGGTCCACATATTTTTCCTCTGGAGTTTCCGTGTCTGGTTGCGGCAAGTTTTTCCGATCAACCTTGCCGTTGTGGTTCAGCGGTAGCTCCTCCATCTGCACGTACGCACTGGGCACCATGTATTCCGGCAATTTACCCAGCAGGTGCTCTCGCAGTTCGCTGATATGTAGTTCCGCTCGCCCGCTTCCGTTGCCGCTCTTCTCATGTTCCTGCTCGGGCACCACATACGCCACCAGACGCTTCTCTCCAACCTGGTCTTCGCGCACTATCACCACCGCCTGCCTCACTCCTCCATGCTCGCGCAGCGCAGCTTCGATCTCGCCCAGCTCAATGCGAAATCCGCGAATCTTGACCTGATCGTCCAGCCGCCCTATGAATTCCAGGTCTCCATCCGCACGCCAGCGCACCCGGTCGCCCGTGCGGTACATGCGCTCCCCTCCGCGCACGCTGAACGGGTTCGGCACGAACCTCTCCGCCGTCAGATCCGGCCGGTTCAAATAGCCTCGCGCCAGTCCCGCGCCAGCCAGGTACAGGCCTCCTGGAACTCCAATGGGCAAAGGAGTGTTGTTCTCGTCGAGGACATACACCTGGTCATTCGCAATTGGCTTTCCGATGGGCGGCAACAGCGGCCACTCTTTGGAGGTAGCCTGCAAGCGGTGTGCGGTCACCACATGACACTCAGTTGGGCCGTACTGGTTTTCCAGAATCGCTACTGACAAACGATCAAAGAAGCGTTGCAAGGCAGGGGTAACCTTGAGTTGCTCCCCAGCAGTTATCACTGTACGCAAACTTGTAAATTCCCATTCAGCGGCACACGAGGCCTCAGCCAGTTCCTGCAATGCGATAAAAGGCAGAAACAACCTTTCCACTTCTCTCTCGCAGAGGACCTTCCACAACTCCGCAGGATCACGACGGGTGTCATTGCCGATTAATACAAGAGACCCTCCGGAACACAGGGTCGCGAATATTTCCTGAAAGGAAACATCGAAAGTCAACGGAGTAAACTGCAGAGTACGGTGCGGGCCGGAGTTTGATATCAATTGCCAGGCCACCAGATTGCACAGCGGGCCCTGTGTCATCCCGACACCCTTCGGCCTGCCCGTAGAGCCTGAAGTATAGAGCACATACGCCAGGTTCTCCGGATCCACGTTTGATCCATCCGGATTGGCATCGCTCTCTTCGAGAATCTTTCCCAGACGTTGCGTGTCAACACAAATCACAGAACCGGTAAAGCCAGCGAAAATATCCTGAAGCCGTTCCTGCGTCAGCAGGAACTTGAGTTGAGCATCCTGCAGCATGTAGGTTAACCGTTCAGCCGGATACTCCGGGTCAAGGGGCATATAGGCGGCCCCCGCCTTCAGAACGCCCAATAACCCCACCACCATCTCTACACTCCGCTCCATGCACAGACCGACTATCACATCCGGCCCCACTCCCAACTTCCTCAAATAGTGGGCAATTTGATTGGCACGCCGGTTCAACTCCTCGTAACTGAGTTCTCGATCCTCATCGACCACCGCCACCGCCCGCGGCGTCCTCTCAACCTGCTCTTCAAAGATTTCATGCAAGCACTTGTTCAGCGGATACTGTGCCTCCGTACGGTTCCATTCCTCGGTCACCTGCTTTCTCTCGTTGGCCGTCAACAAGGGCAGCCAAGCAATAGGTTGCTTTGGATTCTCCACAACGCCGCTGAGCAACATCTGGTAATGCTCGATCATCCGGCGCATGGTTGCCGCGTCAAACAGGCCCTTGTTGTATGCAATGGAGCCTTCCATTCCGGAACTGGTCTCTTCCAGCATCAGCGTCACGTCAAATTGAGCTGCGCCGTTATCTACGTCAAAAGGCAGCATCTTTGCTGCCCCCAATTCCAATGCTGTAAAAGGAACATTCTGAAAAACAAACAGCACCTGGAACAGAGGCATCTGGGTCAGGTCCCGCTGCGGCAGCAGCACTTCCACCAGCCTCTCAAAGGGCACATCCTGATGGGCATACGCCTCCAGGGTCGTTTCCTTGACTTGCTGCAATAATTCCATCGAATCGGGCTGGCTGGAGAGATCGGTCCGCAACACCAGCGTATTAATAAAGACACCGATTAATGCCTCGGTCTCGGTCCGCAAACGTCCAGCGATGGGCGATCCAACCGCTATGTCAGATTGCCCGCTATAACGCCCAAGCAGCGACTGAAAAGCCGCCAGCAAAATCATATAAAGAGTGGCGGTTTGTTTCCGGCTCAGGACCTTCAACGATTCCGTAAGCTCTTTGGGTACTGTGAAACGCGTGGTGGCTCCGTCCGGGCGCTGGATGCCGGCCCGAGGCCGGTCGGTCGGAAGGTTAAGCGGCTCCACTGCTGCCAGCTTTCGCTTCCAATACTCCAGTTGCTCGTCCAGCAGGGGCCCACTCAACAACTCGCGCTGCCACGCGCTGAAGTCGGCGTATTGAATATCCAGCTCGGGCAGGAGAGAAGGCTGCCCATTGCTGAAATTGTTGTAGATCGCCGAAACCTCGCGCACCAGCACACCTATGGACCACGCATCACACACGATATGGTGCATGTTGAAGACCAGCACATGGTCCTGGCTGGCAAGCCGCAACAGCTTCGCTCGGAACACCGGTCCTCGCGCCAGATCAAAAGGCTGTCGCGCCTCCTCCCGCGCCAGTCTTTGCGCTTCCACTTCACGCTCCAATTCCGGCAAGTGACTCAGTTCCGTCACCGGCAGTTCTACGGACAGGCTGGGATCAATGATCTGCTGCGCTTCGCCATCCACACTCAGGAAGCGGGTACGCAGTGACTCATGCCGCCGCACAATCTCCCGCAGAGTTCTCTCCAATGACTCCAGTTCCAGGGGACCCAGTATCCTGACTGCCGCGGGCGCGTTGTAAGCCACATTCTCCGGCTCAAGTTGGTTGATGAACCACAAACGCTCTTGTGAATAAGACAGCGCCAACTTCCCGTTGCGATCCACGCGGCCAATGGCTCCGGTTTGCAACTCTGATGTTCCTGAAGACACGGTCGAGGCGCTCGAACCCGATTCCACCTGCAATCGAACTATTTCTTCTTCCAGCTTTTCAATGGTCGGCCTTTCAAAGAGGGTGCGAAGAGGCAGCGGTATGTGTAATCTCGCCTTGAGCCGCGAGACCACCTGGGTAGCCAGAAGTGAACTGCCTCCCAGTTCCCAAAAGTTGTCATAAACGCCGATCGCTTTCAGGCCTAGCACGGCTTGCCAAACTTCTGCGACTTGGCGCTCGATGTCATTGCGGGGTGCAACGAAAATACTGCTCAATTCGGGCCTGGAATACAGCTCCGGCATTGCGGCCGATGCGGTGTCTTCCCGCGCCTGTGACACTGAGTTTGTGCGGCGCGACGAAAGATCCAGATCCAGAGTTGCAACCAGCACGTGCGCTCTCGAGGCATCCAGATTGAGTATGCGGTCAAAGACCTCAACTGCCTCTGCGGTGGAAAGAGCCACCGCGAGCCTCTCGTTGCGCAGATGCTCCAAGTCCGCCGGGAGGCCTGCGTTCTGGGCCATTCCTGCATCTTTCCAAGCGTCCCAGCCTATGGCCACGGTGTGGGTGGAAGGCTTGAGGCTGTTGTTCAGGCAAAAGGCATCTAGAAACGCGTTTGCGGAACAGTTATCAACCTTCGCGAATTCACCCTGGACAGAGGTAACCGACGAGCAGGCAACAAAGAAATCAAGATCAAGCTCTTTGAAAACGCGCTCCAGAACGCGCGTGCCCTTGACTTTGGGCGCAAGCACAGTTTCAAGCTCTGCCGGAGTTTTGAATTGGATGAGTCCTCCGCCCGGCATTCCCGCAGCGTGAATCACGCCATGGATGGCGCCGAACTTTTCGATCGCTTGCGCGACGATTTCCTGGATCTGGCGTTCCTCGCACACATCTGCCTGCGCCACGAGGAGAGGTGTGTGCAGTTCTTCAAGACTACGCAAGGTATTTATCTGGAAGCGCGTTGCGGCCGATCCGGACTCCATATGCAGAAGACGGTCCCAGTCCTCTCGTGGAGGTGGGCTTACAAGATCCACTAAAACCAGCTTGGCCTTTACTTTCGTGGCCATATGTAACGCGAGCGTCAGACCTATTCCACCCAGACCGCCGGTAATGAAGTAGACGCCGTTTT
>DATCAX010000555.1:0-5895 GCA_036512375.1 Candidatus Angelobacter sp.
CTTCACTGCACCATCAAATTTATCGTGCTGCTGGCCGTCGCGCCTCCGCTTGCGCTGCTGGCCGTTACGATCACCGCAGAAGTTCCCACGGGTGTTCCCAGCCCTTTCGATCCGGGAACCGGCGTCGAGTTGCTTCCGCAACCGGCCAACAGCAATGCCAAACCGGCTAGTCCAATCGGCAATCGAAGCCGGCGTTTCTTTGTTGCTGTGAACGCAAACATCAGAGCGGCAAATCCCATGAGTGCAAGAAGTTCAGTAAGCAGTGGCGGAACTGCTGGCGGCTCTGGCGTAACAACCGTTGTGGACCGCGCGGTGGTGGCGATGGTCACCATCACCGAAGTCGCACCTGCTGCACTCACTGATGCGGGATTAAAAGCGCAGGTAGTTGCAGCCGGCAGGCCACTACAGGCAAACGTCACGGCGCCCAGGGCCCCGTTGTAATTTACGTTGAGCATAGTTGAAGTCGAGCTTCCGGCCGCTACGGTCAGAGTCGAAGCTTGCGCGGACATTACCAGCGCGGCGTCAACCTGCGTCAAATCGCTGGCCGTATTGTTGGCGGTGTTGCTGTCTCCGCCGCCGGAAACCGTGGCCGTGTTCGTCACGGAAGATGCCGCATTGGCCGCGACATTCACGGTCAACGTGATTGGTTCAAAGCTGGTGCCCGCAAACAGCACGTCGCCGCGCGTGCATTGCAACGGTGAAAGAGTGCAATTCCAGTTGGGGCCGCTGATGCTGGTGGCAGTAAGTCCAGCCGGCAGGGTGTCATTCATTGTGATCAAAGATGTGGTATCGACGATGCCGGCGTTACTTACGGTGATCGTGTAAGTAGCTCCGGTCTGCGGACGGACAAAGTTTCCGGTATGGGTTTTTGTGATCGTCAAATCGGGCGTAACCACTTCTACGCTGGCAGTCGCCGTTCCGCCGGTGCCGCCTTCATTGGAAGTGACGGGGTCGGTTGTGTTGACCTGGTTTCCCACGGCCACCGCCAGAACATCGATCGCAAAAGTGCAGCTGCTGGCGGCAAGAATGGTGCCTCCGACCAGGTTAATGCTGTTTACGGCCGGAGTGATCACGCCGGGATCACACGTTCCTGTCATGCTATCCGGGTTAGCGATGATCAGCCCGGCGGGAATATTGTCATTAAAGCCAACGCCCGTAAGATCGATCGCCGGATTGGGATTGCTAATGGTGAACGTCAGCGTGACGCTGTTGTTCAATCCCACCGTAGCGGCGCTAAAAGACTTGGTAATCGTTGGCGGCGACTGTGCCTGAGCAATTCCAGCACACGCAAGCAGGATGGTACAGAGAGACGCACAGGCAGCTTTCATTAGTTCTTTCGGAAGGACAACGTAATTGTACGGTGGAATCTTCGCGCGGTGCGCGAAGAAAACTCTTATCTTCGATTGGTCCGTTTTTCTAAGTACGCAAACAAAATCCCCCGTTGACCTCAACGGGGAATACAAACTCATGAATGTTAGAAACGTTATGCGCCGCGGCCAACACCCAGATATTCAAAGCCCAAAGCTTTCATCCGCGGACCATCGAGCAGGTTCTTGGTGTCCACCACCACCGGGTTGCGGATAATCCTGCGAATGCGGTCAAAATCCAGCGTGCGGAATTCCGGCCAGCCTGTACCCAGAACGAGTGCGTCTGCGCCTTCCGCAACGGAGTAGGCAGAATCGCAATAGCGTACATTGCCTGTCAGTTCCTGCTGTGCGTCCGGCATCGCGATAGGATCATAAGCCTTCACGTGCGCGCCGCTTTCCATCAGGCTGCGCGCCAGACGGATCGAACCCGAGCTGACAACTGAATTCGTATTCGGTTTGAACGCCAGCCCCAGCAATCCAACCTGCTTGCCTTCAACTGTTCCCATGGCGCCTGAAATTTTCTTCATGATGCGCCCACAGAATTCCTGGTTCACTTCACGCGCCGCGCTCAGGATCTTGAGCGACACGCCAGACCCGGCGGCCAGGTTGGCCAGTGAGTCCATGTCTGATTCGGTAAAGCTTCCGCCCAGCGAGCCAGGCTGCAGTGAGCGCGGAGCGATCCTCTTATCCAAGCCTAACGCAAGAGACAGGTCAACTGCGTCGGCATTGATGCGTTCACACAAGCTTGAGAGTTCATTAATAAAGGAAACTTTGGTCGCCAGGAAAGCCGTTGAGGCTTCGCGCACCAGTTCTGCTGTCTGGTGGCTGGTCACAATCACCGGAACACCGCGCATCACCAGCGGACGGTACAAAGCTTTCAGTGAGGTTACAGCCGCGTTGGAGTTGGTGCCCAGAACGATTCTGTCGGGCCAGTTGAAATCTTCCACCGCGCAGCCTTCAGATAGGAATAGCGGATGGGACACTACAGTGATGTTCTTTCCGGAAGCCTTCAGGCGTTCTTCGATTCTATGCGCTGTGCCCACTGGAACAGGTGTCACCAGGACCAGAATCTGACCGTGGTCGCAATAATTGGCGATCTCCATGGAGATGGCTTCCATGTCACGGTTGGCGTCTTCCGCCATATAGATGATCTCGGCGCGCTGCACCATCGATTGCAGATGGGTGGAGTACATCAGCCGCCCGGACCGAACGCCACGGCGGACAATGTCACTTAAATTCTTTTCGTGGAAGGGCAAAATGCCGCTTGCCAGCAAGGTGGTATTGACGGAGTCACTGCCGTACGCTGTCACGGGCACGCCAAAATCGGCAAGACACGCAGCCACTACAGTTCCCAGATATCCACAACCGTAGACACCGATCTGCATAAACTCTCCTGGAGAAAACTAGAGCATCGGCGACTCGGGGGACGTAAGAGGGTTCGCCAACTGGTCCTTAATTTTTCTGTTGTTCCACTGACTTGCTCGGGCAGTTGTGATTAGAAGCTTTTACCTAGTACATGGCAAGATGGTATTAGGACATGTACCAAACACAAAGTTCATGCACGTTCGCTGTTTGTGGGCTTTTCCATCACCGCCGAAAAAACATTCCTGCACAAACTTCAGTGCTTGAGTCTAAGTATCTGTCCTCTAACCTTTCGCCTCAGTTCGTGCTCAATCCATCTTGATTTCGATCTTGTTTCCGTCCGGGTCGCGCACCCAGGTGGAGAGCCCTTTGCCTTTCGACCCGTTATTGACCTCCGCCGGAGACGGGTCCATTCCTTTGCGCTTGAACGTGGCAATCACATCGTAAATACTTGATCCTGTGGCGGATAGGCACATATGCTCCTCACTCAGGTTGGCCATGGGCGCCGGGTTCGTGGGCGAAGCCTCAAATAAATCGATCAACGACTCCCCTGCCCTGAGCGTTACCACGTTGTAACCGGCTTTGGCTTTGCCTTCATGCTCCAGCGTCAGCCCCAGGTTCTCCACATAAAAGATCTTCATAGTGGCAAGCTTCTTGGTTACCAGCGCAATATGGTCAACGCCTTTATATGTGAACACAGTTCTCTCATTCTGCGGCCTTGCTCCTCGCCGCTCAAGCGGATTCTTCACCCCGTACCACGTTCCGCACCATGCAGCCTTGTCAAACCCTTGCCTTCAACTCACCTCATCCGGCATCGTGCCATCGTTTGATCGTCTTCCAAACAATTTATTTTCAACCACTTACCTGTTGACTTCCGTTTTACCCGGAGTTGATCCGGCGTGCATTGCCGGTTGATCTCGTCCCGGAGCATTGTGCCGCCATAGCAAGTGACCGGCACCGATGGTTGCGGAAAAAGCACAGCTCCTTCCAAAGCTTTCGCAGCCTCGAGCGCCGGAACAAGCGAATCGGTAATCGGAGGTGATTTCACCATGCTCAACACTCGGCCAGCAGCGCAACCGTCCCACAACCCCAGTTCCTGTAACCCTAACTTCAACACCGGCTTTCGCGAAGCCAAACGAATCCAGCAGAGCGTCCTGGCCAACCTGGAAAAACGCACTCTGATCTGGCTGGCCATCCATACCCCCGCCTGGATCAACTCTGACCATCTCACCCTGCTCGGCCTGTTTTCCATGGCCGCCGCTGGCGCCGCATACTGGTGGTCGGCCATAAACCCTCTTGGGCTGGTTCTGGTCGTCCTTTGCCTGGCGCTCAACTGGCTGGGCGATTCTCTTGACGGAACTCTGGCCCGCTTCCGTGACCATTCACGTCCGCGCTACGGCTTTTACGTTGACCACGTGGTTGACGCCTTCAGCGCCTTCTTTCTTCTCGGCGGCCTCGCGCTCTCCGGATACATGTCTCCCCTCGTTGCGCTCGGCTTGCTCATCGCCTATCTGATGTTGTCGGTGGAAATTTATCTCGCCACCTACGCGCTGGGCGACTTCAAAATCTCCTATTACAAAATGGGTCCCACCGAACTGCGCATCCTGCTCTCGATCGGAAACCTTGCGGTGTTGTGGAGGTCCACCGTGCATCTCTTTGGCCGCGCTCACCGGCTCTTTGACGTGGCTGGCACCCTCGGCATCTCCGGCATGCTGTTGATCATGGTGATCTCCGCGGTTCGCAACACCATACGCCTCTACCGTGAGGAGCCAATCCCTGTCGGCAGACCACTTTCCACTGAGAAGCATCTTCCTCTGCGCCTCAAGAACGATGCGCCCACGCGCCGTGAATCATTTTGAATCCTGGGCATCAGTGTTCATCACTGGATTTTCGATGTTTGAGTCCCCTCCCCCTCCCTGGGTGATCCCAGATTGGCGTGGGTTTTGTTGACATCATCCCAAGTCATCCCAGATTGGCCTAGACTTGCACGATTTCGCGACGATTGGCGCAGGTTTTCCGTGGGTCGGGGTTCCGATCGCTCGATCTGGGCACGCTCTGCGTGCGCCCACCCCTCCCCTCCCTGGGTCATCCCAGATTGGCGTAGACTTCAGCTACTTCATCCCAAATCATCCCAGATTGGCGTGGGTTCCACGCACGGGGTACTGATTGGCATAGGGTTCGGCTCTTGGGCTTGGTTTTTCCAGCTAAAGGCCAACGGCTAAGTGCTAATGGCTGTTTTTTCAAAGATCTTGCGCATTCCGTGCTGTCATACCCTAGCGAAGTACCAACAAAAATTCAATCGCGAAATAGGACATCTTGACAAAGTAAGTCTCCAAAAACAGTATGTTTTCTCACGACCGGTTTTGATTGGCCGATGATTGCGAACTTCGGAGTTCACGGACGGCCGCCGGTCGCCAGTCGCCTCTATTAAGTTCGCTTTCTTCGAAGGATGTCAATGATGGCGATTACCTCTTATCCAATTCTCCCAAGCGCCGGAGGCGCGTTGCGAAGTTAGCCCACTCCGAGGCGAGCGTCAGCGAAGCCGGAGGGGTGGGTTAAGCGCAGGATAAAATGAAGCCCCGTAGCGGGCGACACCCTAAAAAGAACAGCGGTAATAATATCCGTGCCGGAGCAATCCAATTTGTCCGACAACCACCTTGGCCCGTGAAAGGGTGATTTCCAGCAGTGACTCGAAAGAAAATGCTGGATACGATATTCCTGCATGAGGGTGTCACTACGGCATCCGGCGGGAAAGCGATGGCGGCCGTTGTCATTCTGGACGCATTGCGCGTATCGGCTCGAAATCGATGCATCTCGATCACAAAGAGGATCGCAGTAAAGGTGGGCTCGGGACGGTCGCTAATGCGCGCTGGCTTCACCCCTAATTGCGATAGTACATACAAATATCACCTGCTCAAAACTACGGGGGGCGAGCGGATGAAACGATCAACCTGCCAATCCGATGCGCCATCCGTCGGCTTACCCCGCCCGCTTCAACAGCACTTTCAATTTCGGCAATATGTGGGAATGGCTTGGGACAACCGCATCCACTCCACTGGGAACCGTGCCTTCAGCGCTTTCTAACAGAAGCATCACCGGCAGATGGGGATCTACCATTTTGAAGGTCTGCGCCGCTGACCAGCCGGCTTCGGTCGAGAACTCAGAA
>DATCAX010000556.1:0-3699 GCA_036512375.1 Candidatus Angelobacter sp.
CTCCTGCTTTGGCCACGCCCGCCGCGACAATTCCCACGCCAGCACCTGCTACCAGTTTGACGCCAATACGAGCAGAAGGATTAATCTGCCGAAGATCATGAATCAGCTGCTCCAGATCTTCAATGCTGTAAATGTCATGATGCGGCGGCGGGGAGATCAGAGCCATTCCCGGTACGGCGTGGCGCAGCTTCGCGATATACACCGTTACCTTGGAAGCAGGGAGCTGACCTCCTTCACCGGGCTTCGAACCCTGCGCAATCTTGATTTCGAGTTCATGAGCGTTGACAAGATATTCCGCAGTCACGCCAAACCGTCCTGAAGACACTTGCTTCACGCGGCATGCTGCTTCCGGCAAGTTGGTGTAGATCTCCGGGTCTTCGCCTCCCTCGCCCGTGTTGCTCCGGGCGTCAAGTTCATTCATCGCCAGCGCCAACGTTCGGTGCGCCTCCGGACTAATGGCGCCCACGCTCATAGCCTGCACGCTGAAACGCCGAAGGATCGCCGCCTCCGATTCCACCGAATCACATGACCCGGGCTCCACACGCACAAAGTCCAGCAGGTCGCGGATGGCCACCGGCTCTCGCTCCAATGATATCGCTTCAAACTCCTTGTAGCGTTCCGCGTCAGGGTTCTTCATGTGAGCATGCAATTTACGTAGCAGATTAGCGGAGGCGGCGTGCTGCTCGCCTTGTTTCCTGAAGCGATACAGCCCTGCATCGGCAGGCAACTTGAACTCAGGCCGGAACGCCTGCGCATGATTTGCCAGATAGTCTCCCAGCAACTGCTGCAAGGAATTGGCTTCTGCCCAGCGCGGCGCGCTCTCAAAAAAATCACGGCAGATCTCTGCGTCCAGTCCGATCACTTCGAACAGTTGGGCATTGCGATAGCTGTCCAGAGTCGATATACCCATGCGTGACAACACTTTTCTCAAGCCAGCATTGACGGCTTCGCGATAATTCACAGCGCCGCCAGCGGTCCGTTCCTCAGCAAGCTGTTGGGCAAGAAATGGCCGGACAGCTGTTGCGCCTGCCGCCAGCAACAAAGCGACGTGGTGTGTCTCAATCACCTGCGCTGTTTCCACGATGATAGGAATCCGAAAATGTCCTCCCAGCACCATCTCCTTCCATGCCCCGGCAACCGCAAGCAGAATTGGTAAAGCCGAACGTTGCTCACAAGTGCCGCGATCGCTGATCACCACCAGCGAAGGTGCAGATCCGTATCCCCACCGCACCTCTTTGCGCACGCGTTCCAGCGCCTCAAGCCCGGCGGAAACGCCTTGAGCAGGATCAAACGTAACGTCCACGTGTTGGAAGTCAGAAAAAACCCGCTCCAGCGCTCGCATCTGTTGCTTATCCAGGACCGGTGAATCGGCGATGAAATATGATCCGATCCGTGTGTCCAAACACATCACATGAACCTCGCGGATCGGATCAATGGGAGGATTTGTTACCTGGGCGAAGCGCTGCTTGCAATAGTCCCAAAGAGTGCGCCGTATTTTGGAAAGAAATGCCGGCGGCGTGTCGTCGCCCATGCTGAAAACAGGTTCTTTGCCGTGGGCCAGTGGGTACAGAAGAAAATTAATCTGGTCTTCAGTCCAGCCCAGCGCAGCAGCCATTCTCCGCGGGTCTGCGACTGAGAAAACACCATGCTCAGTGGCGGGCATCAAACGGACCGCCGGCTTCAGCCGCAAATTTGATTTCGCATCATTTGCTTCACGCCGGTAGGCGCCCCGCGGGAACACTTTGCCTGAGGCCAGGTCCACCAGCAGAACTTCGCCTGGTCCCAGGCGCTGCCGGTCAACAATATGCTTTTCCTCGAAGTCCGCCAGGCCGGTTTCTGACCCAGCCACCAGCCATCCGGTTGAGGTCCGCGTATAGCGCATTGGCCGCAGGCCGTTGCGGTCAAGCTTGGCCCCCAGCATCAGTCCATCTGAAAACACCAGGGCTGCGGGGCCGTCCCACGGCTCGTAATCGCGGGACGCGCCTTCGATCATTTCGGTAATTTCTGGATCGAGCTTAGAGTTGGCCGTTACCACGGGTGGGACAAGGCTAAGCATGGCGCGGTCAAGCGTGTGGCCCTGCTGCACCAGCAATTCCACAGCGTTATCCAGGCTGGCAGAATCACTTACATTCTCTTCCAGCGCATTGAATTGAGGACCCGCATTCAGCCGGGCTCCAATCACAGATTCGCGTGCTTTCATCCATCGCCGATTGCCGGTAATGGTGTTGATTTCGCCGTTGTGCGCCAGCAATCGGAATGGCTGCGCCAGTTGCCAGGCCGGCTGCGTGTTGGTGGAAAATCTCTGATGGAAAATCGCGAATGAAGTCTCGAAATCATGATCGCGCAAGTCCGGGTAAAACTCCGCAAGTTGCCGTGGGGCAAGCAGCCCTTTGTAAACCACAGTGCGCGATGAGAGTGAGCAGAAGTACGCCGCATCTCCCAGAGCGGCTTCCGCGGCTTTGCGGAAAAGAAATAAATGGCGCTCCAGACTGCCAGTCTGCTGGGTTGCGGCAATGAAGCATTGCCAGACTGAGGGCACGGTCTCTGCCGCGCGCGGACCAAGAGCAGAGGGATTTGTTGGCACTTCTCTCCAACCAGTGATTTTTAACTGCATTCCGGAAGCCAGGTTTTTAAGCTCCGCCTGCACGCGACCCTCTTCACCACCTCTAATGAAGAGCATTCCCAGACCGAATACGCGCGGTAAGGAGATACGGAGGTCGCGTGCTGAGCGAGCAAACATTCTCTGAGGAATGGCCGTGAGAAGGCCTGCGCCGTCACCGCTGGAAGCGTCCGCATCGATGCCACCTCGATGTGAAAGCCTCTGTAGCGCCACCAGAGCACGTTCCACTACCTCATGCGTTGCGCCACCGGCGGGCCGTACGACGAAGCCTGTGCCGCACGCGTCATGGTCTGGATGTCCATGAGAGAACGTAGTGTCCATGGACATTGATAAATGGAGACCGAAAAAAAGGGAAATAGAGAATTTCGATTCTTTCTATCGGAAATTCAAAGGAGCGGAAAACCTGGCTTTACGCAATTTGCAACCATTCTCTCCGGTGCAACAATGCGAATGCGCTACATAGATTTAATCGATTGGACTTCAACGAAAAACCAACTTAGTGTTGATTATGCGAAACCCCACCTACAGCTTCTTTGCCTTTCTGGTGTTCAAATTTCGCTGGATGCGTTTTCAGGCAGCGATCCGCAAATTTGACCATCAATTAACATCGAACCGCCTCTAAGCACATCTAATATCCATACATGAATGACAAAGTGAAAAAAGAATATTTATTTGCAAGCGATTTTGACCAGACGCTGAGTTTTAACGACTCCGGCCTGGTTCTCAGCGAGATGCTGGGGATTCCCGCGCATGAGTTTGAGCGCAAGTCGCAGGGTATGGCAAAGTTGAATCTGGTGCAGCAGGGCGCGGAGCTTTCATATCTTCTGCTGCATGATCCAGAGTTCCGCCACGTTCGCCGTGAGCACCTGATTGAAGCGGGCAAGCGCATTCCTTTGAAGGAACAGATCCATCTGCTCTATAAAATTCTGGATAAAGGAATACCCGGCTACCATTTCAATTTTTACGTTCTCTCCGCGGCGCCTGCTGAAATTGTGCAATCGGCACTTGAAGGCATTGTCCCCCCGGACCACATCTCTGGATCGGAGTTCAAGTACAGTGCCACTGGCGAGATCGAAACT
>DATCAX010000557.1:0-7890 GCA_036512375.1 Candidatus Angelobacter sp.
CGCCATCGTCTCACCTGGATGTTCGGCTACACCTTGCCCAATTCCGCCATGGCGAAGTCGCTGACGAATGGCTGGTCCATCAACGGATTGCTGCGGCTCTCCAGCGGACAGCCCTACAACCTGAATTCGTTTTCCAATTACAACAACAGCAATGAGTTTCTGGAGCGCCCGGATGTCGTTGGCAATCCTTTCGCAGGGACCGGTGGCCCCAGCAAGTTGCTGAACCTCTCCGCCTTCGCCGCGCCGTGTGATTGGGACCCGACTGCCGGCGCTTGTGTCCCCGGATCGCAACATTTTGGCAATCTCGGACGCAACGCCTTTGTTGGTCCTGACTTCAAGAATGTTGACTTCTCGCTCGCCAAGGACACGAAACTGAACGAGCGGCTCAACATGCAGTTCCGCGCAGATATTTTCAACCTCTTCAACCATGCCAATTTTTCCAACCCCACTCTGCCCAACTTTCTGGTGAACCTGGAAAACAATGGCACCGTGGCTCCCGTTCCGGGCGATCCCAAGTGCGCTCCTGCGAACGGACCAAACTTTGTTGGCTGTCGCGCCGTCGGCCCCGGTTTCCTCCCGACGATCGCAACGCCTGACGTCGCTATCGGCTATCCTTTCCTGGGCGGCGGCGGCTCGCGCGATATTCAACTTGCGCTGAAGTTCACGTTCTGAGATACGACATAGAAAATGAAAAGGCATGGCTCACGCCATGCCTTTTGTTATTTCGCATGAATTTCTCTGGACCATTTACAGAACATATTCCTGTCCTCTGAAAGTGGAGCTTGGAACTTGTCATGGTGAGCAAGTACGAACGAGCGCCGGCGAGCGAGTGCGCGTCGGAACCATCCCGATAAACCATGCAATTCCATGCCGCTGCAAGGCGTTCTCACGAGGAAGGTGAACTGGCAGCGTGCACGGGTTCATCGCAAGACATGCGTAATCAATGATTTACAACGTCACGACCTAGGTAAAAATTCCTCTTGACAGATATCGCATATCGGAATATTGTTATTGCGATTAGCAATATGAAACTTGGCGAAAAATTACGCTACCTAAGGCTGATGGAAGGCAATCTTCGCGGCATGGGCCGCGAGATGACACAGCAAGAGGTTGTCCGCGCTGTCACTCGCGAACTGAAGTTGAAGATCAGCCAGAGCTACCTCTCGCAGATTGAGAATGGCGCTCGTCCGCACCTCACCAACAAAACGCGCCTGCTCCTTGCGAAATTCTTCAACGTCCATCCCGGTTATTTAGTGGACGATCCTGAAGGCTTTCACAACGAGTTAATGTCGGACGTAAGCGCCGCGGAAGATACGCTCGACCTCTGGTTGATCCAGGGAGCGGAGCGTTTCCGGCGCGATCCACCGGTGAGCCGCGCGTTGCTCAACCTGGCCAAGCACAAGGATTCGCGCAGCTGCCTGGTGCTGATGGAAGCGATTCTGGAAACCCCGGAACTGGCGGAAAAACTGCTGCACGTGTTGCGTCCGCAGCAGCAGAAAAACGCGGCGGAGACAAGCGAGGCTTAATCATGAACTGGGAACTCTTTTATCTGATTTGTTTCGTCGTGGGCTTTGCCTATACCGCGTTTGCATTCCTGAGTGGCACGCTGCACGTCCATCTACATATTCCCCATCCTTTCCATCTAGGACATGGAGGAGGACATTCCGGCGGGGGTACGCGCGGATCGAGCTTAGGTTTCTTCAATCCCATGACGATTGCGGTGTTTCTGGCGTGGTTCGGCGGCACTGGATATTTACTGGTCCATCTGCGCCATATATGGGTGCTTGCGGGCCTCGCGTTTTCGACTGTATCCGGCCTGGTGGGAGCGGGAATCGTCTTTGTTTTCGCCGCGAAATATTTTCTGGCGAATGAGTCCAGTCTCGATCCTATGGATTTTGAGATGGTCGGTGTGCTGGGCAAAGTCAGTGGCAGCATTCGCAGCCGCGGGACCGGCGAAATAATTTTTGTGCAGGAAGGCGCGCGCAAAGCCTGCGCAGCCCGCAGTGATGAAGGTGAAGAGATCAGGCGCGGAGAAGAGGTTGTGGTCACCCGTTTTGATCAGGGTGTAGCGTACGTGCGCCGGTGGAGTGAACTCGCAGAAAAAGCTGGATTGATGCCGGCTGAAGAGGAGAAGAGTCTGTGAAAGTCCTAGGAGGATCTATGGAGTGGCAAACAGTTGCGATCTTTGCTGGTCTGGCCGTTCTGGCCGTCATGCTCGTCATCAGCATGTTGGCAAGGCTGTACCGCAAAGTTGGCCCTAACGAAGCGTTGCTGGTGTACGGTCGCGGTAAAACACCACGCGTAGTCAAGGGAGCTGGCACCGTGATCTGGCCGCTCATCGAAAGCTGCCGCCTGCTGTCCCTTGAATTGATGTCTTTCGATGTCGCGCCACAGCAGGATCTATATACCAACCAGGGGGTCGCCGTGACCGTGGAGGCCGTGGCGCAAATCAAGGTTAAGTCTGACGATATTTCCATTCGTACCGGCGCCGAGCAGTTTCTTACCAAGACGCCGCCGCAGCGGGAAGGCCTGATCCGCCTGGTGATGGAAGGCCATCTCCGCGGAATCATCGGCCAGTTGACTGTCGAGCAGATTGTGAAAGAGCCGGAAATGGTGGGCGACCGCATGCGCGCCACCTGTGCCGGTGATATGAGCAAGATGGGACTGGAAGTCGTGTCGTTCACGATCAAGGAAGTTCGCGACAAAAATGAGTACATTGCGAACATGGGCCGGCCTGACGTTGCCCGCATCAAGCGTGATGCCGATGTCGCCGCAGCCGAAGCCGAGCGCGATACCACCATCAAGAAAGCGGAAGCGCAGCGCGCAGCCGCAATCGCCCGCGCCCAGGCTGACCAGGAGCGCGTGCTGGCGGAGACTCTCTCCCAGGCCAAACAAGCGGAAGCCCAGCGCGATTTGGAAATCAAGCGCGCCACCTACGCCGAGCTGGTCAAAAAACAGCAGGCACAGGCTGACAAGGCCTACGAAATCCAGGCCAACATTCAGCAACAGCAGGTAATTGCTGAACAGGTGAAAGTCCAGCTGATCGAAAAAGAAGCGCAGACCAAGGTGCAGGAAGCGGAAATCGCGCGCCACAATAACGAACTGATCGCCACCGTTCTCAAGCAGGCGGAAATTGAAAAGCAGCGCGTGCTCAACATTGCGGAAGGCGAAAAGCAGCGTTTGATTGCCGAAGCCGAGGGTCGCGCCAGCGCGACCCGCATGCAGGGTGAGGCTGAGGCGGACATCATCTTCAAGAAGGGTGAAGCTGAAGCCAAGGCGATGAACATCAAGGCCGAGGCCTACCAGGAATATAACCAGGCAGCTGTTGTGGACAAGTTGATTAGCAGCCTGCCTGAAATTGTTCGCGCCATGGCTGCGCCGCTTGCCAACGTGGACAAGATCACCATTGTTTCTACCGGCAACGGCACTACAGCCGGCGCCAGCAAGATTACTGGGGACATGGCGGCGATCGCCGCGCAGGTGCCGGCATTGTTTGAAGCCCTCTCCGGCATGAGCATGACGGAATTGTTCTCCAAGGTGAAGCAGATTGGGGACAACGGTCCGAAGCCTGCGCCGGAGCTACCGTCCGGCAACGATCCGTCCGGCGGTAAGGCCAAGGCAGCGGCCAAGGCATAACCCCGCTGAGAGCTGTCGTCTCAGCAAATGATTGTGCCGGCAAGTTGGTAAGGTATCCAGCTTGCCGGCGGTTCCAGAAGAGCTGCAGCAGTGATGGAGAAAGGTATGAAGAAGAAGATTTCACTTGTTGGTTTGGTCCTGGGCGCCGTGCTGGGGATCGTCGCCGGCCTGCTGGCTGGTGGCTGGCTCTTCTGGCTCGGGATTGGACTCGTTGTAGGTGTATTGCTTGGATCGGCCGGGGCGCGCCGCAGCCGATTGCCGCACAGCAACATGGGCGCGGAGAATTTGAATTTGTAAGCAAGGTCAGAAAAGCAGTCGAAATGATTTGGAGGCGTTATGGCATTACTAGAAAGAGTTTCAACCTTGATCCGGGCAAACTTAAACGAATTGATCGATAAAGCTGAGCACCCGGAGATCATGATCAAACAGGTCATCCTGGATATGGAGAACCAGTTGCTTCAAGTAAAGACGCAGGTGGCCATCGCCATTGCCGACCAGCACCTGCTGGAGAAAAAGCAGAAAGAGAACGAAGACAAAATTTCCGAATGGGGCCGCAAGGCTGAAATGGCGGTAGGCAAGAAGCAGGACGACCTGGCTCGCGCCGCCATTGAACGCTCGCTCCATTGCAAACAGATGTCGGAAAACTTCCGCCAGCAGGTCGCGGACCAGACGCTGCAAGTGGAAACCCTGAAGAATGCGCTCAACAAGCTGACGCAGAAACTGGAAGAAGCCCGCTCGCGCAGTGAGCTGTTGATCTCCCAGAATCGCCGCGCCCGCACGCTGAGCAAAGCCGCTGACGCGCAGTCCGCTGTCTCCGGCACGAACCACGGCGCAACGTTTGATCGGATGAAACATAAAGTGATGCGGCAGGAAGCCATTGGCCAGGCCAAGACCGAGCTGTTGTCGTCGGAAGCGGCCAGCGTGGAAGATCGCTTTGCCCAGATGGAAAAAGAAGATGAGATCAGCCGCATTCTGAGTGAGCTGAAAGCCAAACGGGCGTAAGCTCAAGGCTTTGGTCCGACCAAAGCAAGCATCGTGTGCGTGTCGGAGAGGCGGCTTCATGAGAACCGGTGATCGGCATCTCCGCATTTCTAGATACAAGATGCCCGTGGGTGGCGGAGTTGTCGGCCTCATTGTCTTGATTGGAATGGGCATCGTATTGATGGACACTCCGAGCCTGCGTTATTTTGTGGGGCTGGCAACCGCCATTGGTGGAGGAATGGCAGTCGTCCTGAATTGGCTCCGCCGCTGAAGACGAGTTAGAACTTGTTTCTCCGGCTCAAATGCAGGTAGGCAGCAGCTTCTCACGTACAATATGCATTGCACATGAACCGGGCCATTGTCGCGCTTGCTTGTCTCGTTTTTCTTGCACCTGTCCCCGCCCACGCTGGGCCATCTCAGCGCGAGCAGCAACTTTTTGATCTCGTGAACCGCGAGCGTGAAAAAGCCGGCCTGGACAAACTGGAATGGAATGACCGGCTGGCCCAGGCAGCGCTGGCCCATTCCAAACTTCTGGCGGACAATCGCGATCTCTCGCATCAGTTTTCAGGCGAGCCAATATTGCAGGAGCGCGTTGGTGCGACCGCTCTGCGCTTTAACTCCGTGGCGGAAAACGTGGCGGCAGCACCGGACGTCGATACAGCCCACGCCGCATTGATGAAGTCGCCCGGCCACCGTGCCAACATTCTTCACCAGGAGTACAACGCCATCGGCATCGCCATTGTTGAGCGCGATCATGAACTCTTCGTGACCCAGGATTTCGCGCATACGCTGGCCACATATACCGAAAAGCAGTTTCGTGATGCCATTGTGGCGGGCTTCAACCAGGCAAGGCGTTCCAGGAAACTGCCGCCCGTCGACGTGATCACCGATACGCAGCTCCGAAAAGCTGCCTGCTCTCAGGACATGCACACTGACAAAATGATCCAGAACATTCCGGGCGCATCCGGCCTGCTGGTGTTTTCTTTGTCCGAACCGGGTGCATTGCCGGACGAGGTGAGAAAATTCACGTCCGACAAGACGCTCCAGCGCATGAACATCGGCGTATGCCTGCAAACCGGTGGCGTCACAGGGTTCTCCAAGTTCTGGGTGGTGGCCGCTTTTTATCGCTCCGCTGAATAATGACTCTCAAGTAAAATCTGAGACCATCCGGATGAAGCTCCTCTCTTATTGCGCCCTGATCTTTTTGCTGACCGCCGCGCATGCGATTCAAGCTGGCTCATCAATATCTCCGGCAGAAAAGCGCATCTTTGAAGAACTCAACCATGAGCGTGCCAGCCACGGTCTGAGCCCGCTGGATTGGAATAACCATGCTGCCGATGCGGCGCGCGCCCATACGCGGCTGCTGGCGGAAAACGGCAAACTCTCACATCAGTTTCTGGGCGAAGCCACACTGCCGGAGCGTCTTGGCGCAACTGGAGCCCGCTTCACGGTAGCGGCAGAAAATGTGGCCCGCACGGAATATATTGAGGATGTCCACCCGGCGCTTATGGGCTCATCCGGTCATCGCGCCAATATCCTGAATACCAGCCGTAACGCAGTCGGCATCGGGGTGGTTGAGGATAAAGGCAGAGTTTACGTCACGCAGGATTTTATCTTCCTTGTTCCTGAGTACTCAGAATCGCAATTCAGCTCGGCCTTTGTTGGAAGTTTCAATCTCACCCGAAAGGGCAAAGGCATCAGGCCACTCGAAGCGCGCCCGGACGCTCAACTGCGTGAATTAGCCTGCTCTACTGACGGCGATGCCATCAGGCTGGCCGACAAACTGTCTGGCGTCAAAGCGGTGGTTGTGTTCACCTCGTCTGATCCCCATCATCTGCCTGAACAAATGATTCCTCGCGCTGCCAATGCTGATTTCCATCGCATGAGTTATGGCGTGTGCTTCCGTCCCGACCAGGAACATGGCTATGCAAACTTCTGGATCGTGGCGGCATTTGCAAACTGATATTGATATTTCCTAAAAAGATCAGTGTTGCGATTTCTGCAGGAGATCCGCCAGATGGTCACCCCAGATCGCGGGCCAGGAGTGTGTCCCGTGGCCGCGAGTCTGATCTGTTATTGGGAGCAGCACGTACTGGCCGTTCTTCACGCGCTGAATATCGCGATCAATAATCTTGAGTTCGGGCGGGTTGATCTGGTCGTCAGCTGAGTTCACGGCGACGAGCGGCGCGGTGATCTTTTCCAGCTGCGGTTCAGGGTTGTAATTCCGTGACGCGTCAAAATAATAGATCATATCGTTTGCGTCAGTGGATTTCATGCGAGTGGCGACGAAGTCTTCCAGAAACGTGTCAGCTTTTTCGCGGGTGGGCTCGTCTTTCTGCATACGAAGTGGCGCGCTGCCCATGATGAGCAGAATATCCAGGGCCGCGGCCAGGCCGTGAGGCTGCTGCTTGTACTCGCCATTGTTCCATTCCGGATCGGTGCGGATTGCGTCCATAATCATGCGGCGCATCATCCGATTGCGACCGGCGATTTCAACCGGCTGGCTGGCCAGTGGCATGGCCGCGTCGATGAAGTCGGGATGCTGCTCTGACCAAAGCCATGTGTGCATTCCGCCCATCGAAGTTCCCATCACCAGCCGCAGATGGTTCACGCCCAGGCCCTGCGTGAGTAGACGATATTGCAGCTCGATCATGTCGTCATATTCGTAATGAGGAAAACGCATGTGCAGGCCATCGCTCGGTTTGCTGGATTCGCCGTGGCCCACGTTGTCCGGCAGGATGATGAAGTATTTCGTCGCATCCAGCACTTGCCCGGGGCCGAAGACTACGCCGCCGAAATTAGGTGTTAGAAACTGGCGGCCGGTGCCACCCGTTCCATGCAGAATTAGCACGGCATTGCGCACCTTGCCGCTGGAGTCCTTCTGCGGTGTGCCCAGCGTGTAGTAGTGCAGCTTTACCTCCGGCAGCTTTTCGCCGGACTTGAACTGAAAGTCCTTCACAATGAAAGTCCCGGCTTGCGGCGCAGGATAGTCGGCGGCGCGAAGCGCAATTGCAGCCAGGGTGATGAGCAGGACTGAGATGGTGCGGCTAAGCTTCATGTGCAATCTCCTGAAGACCGGAAAGCTTAAATCATCCAGGCAGGCGGTGGCAAAAGCGCTCCTCGATCCACGAAGCCACCTAGAGCCACTTGGTCATCAAATTCCGTTCTTCTTCCTTGAAACTGGTAGCGCGATACAACGATTGCGCGCCATGGTTTTCCCGTCCCACCTCAAGGCGCAACGCCTTGATGCCAGCCTTTTTGCACAATTCTTCG
>DATCAX010000558.1:0-3074 GCA_036512375.1 Candidatus Angelobacter sp.
GGAGCGGCGCACGCGTGAGTTCCAGGAGTTCTGGCGGCGTGACGACATTGCCGGGTTGATCTGCGTGCGTGGTGGCTATGGCAGCAATTACCTGCTGGAGAAGCTCGATTACGGCATGATCGCCGAGCGCCCGAAAATTCTACTGGGCTGCAGTGACGTTACGTCTCTACTTACAGCGATCAATGATCGCACGGGGCTGGTTGGCTTTCACGGACCGATGGTCGCCAAAGATATCGCCGATGGAACTTTCGATCTGTCGAGCTGGAACAGCGCACTACAGGGCGCGACCAACTGGAGGGTTGCCACCGCCGGCATTGAAGTGCTGCGCACCGGCAAAGCGGCTGGGCGTCTCTATGGCGGATGTCTTTCGATGCTGGTGGCGTCGCTGGGAACGTCGTTTGAGGTCCAGACGGAAGGCTGCATCCTCTTTATAGAAGATATTGCCGAAAAGCCCTACCGTATTGACCGCATGCTGGTGCAACTGCGTCTGGCCGGCAAGCTGGACAAAGTGCGCGGATTTGTCTTTGGCGAGATGCTGGACTGTGTTCCGCCAAAGGGCGAGACATATAACCTTCAACAGGTGATCATGCGCGCGCTGGCGCCTTACAACGTCCCGGTCGTGTATGGCCTTAAGTCGGGGCATGTGACCAGCGGGAATATCACGCTGCCCATCGGTGTGCAGGCGGAGTTGGAGGCGGAGGGAGCGGACGTGAGTCTAAGAATCCCTGAAGCTTCCACTGTTACCGCGGGCGCATAAATTTCCCGCTCACCAAAGCACATAAATCCGTTAATCTTGAATCGTGGAACAACAGCACGTACACATTATCGGAATCTGCGGCACGGCCATGGCATCGCTCGCGGGACTGCTCAAACAACGCGGGTTTAAGGTTACAGGCTCAGATGCGGCGGCCTATCCTCCGATGTCCGACTTTCTGGCCTCGATCAGCATCGCCGTGGCGCAGCCGTATTCTGAGGCCAACCTGAAGCCGCGGCCGGACATGGTGATTGTCGGCAACGCCATCTCGCGCGGAAATCCAGAGCTGGAATATGTCCTGGACGAACGTATTTTCTTCCGCTCCATGCCGGATATTCTCTTCGACCTGTTTCTGCGCACACGACAGCCACTCGTTGTCGCGGGCACGCATGGCAAGACCACGACAACATCCATGCTGGCGTGGATATTTCAATCCGCAGGGAAAGACCCGTCATTTCTGGTAGGTGGGATTGCCGAGAATTTCGGCAGCAGCTTCGCCCTGCGCCAGGGCAAGCATTTCATCATTGAAGGCGACGAATACGACACAGCGTTCTTCGATAAAGGCCCCAAATTCCTGCATTACTTCCCTCAGTCCGTCATTCTTACGTCGGTCGAGTTTGATCACGCTGATATTTATATTGACCTGGATGCTGTAAAGCTGGCGTTCAAGCGGCTGGTAAATCTGGTGCCGCGCAAAGGCAAGATCATTGCCTATGACGCAAATCCGAACGTGGATGAATGCGTGGCCAATGCGCTCTGTCCGGTCGAGAAGTACGGCATGAAGGAAGATTCGTTTTGGCGAATCACAAATCTTCAGTTTGAAGCCGGGCGAACAACGTGGACCGTGCTTCGGGACGGGAAAGAGCCGGTTGATTTTGAATTTGCGCTGGCCGGCGAGTACAACGTGCTCAACGCCACAGCCGCTGCGGCCATGGCGGCCAACTATGGGATTGAGCCCCCGGCAATCGTTGAAGCGTTCAAGACATTCAAGAGCGTGAAGCGCCGCCTGGAAATCAAGGCGGAGATTGATGGTATTACCATCATCGACGATTTTGCCCACCATCCCACGGCCATCGCGGCCACGTTGGGCGCGTTGCGGGTGCGCTATCCGGGCGCGCGGCTTTGGGCGATCTTTGAGCCGCGATCGAATACTCTGCGCCGAAAAGTTCTACAGAAAGAGCTGGTCAGCAGCCTGGCCATCGCCGACGAAATCGTGATCACTCCGATCTTCAAGCCTGAAGCAGTCCCGGAACACGAACGGCTGACGACGAAATCCGTGGTGAACGGGATTCGCGATGCAGGCAAGCCGGCGCGTGAGATCGCTGACGCCGATGCGATTGTTGAAGCCGTGGCGCCCGAGCTGCGCAGTGGCGACGTGGTGGCCATTCTGTCCAACGGCGGCTTTGGCGGAATCTATGAGAAGCTGCCGCGAAGGTTGGAAGAACTGCGCGGCGTACAACGCGTATGATTGCCCGCACCGTGGCGTTTGCCCGAACCCTGCTGGCATTGCTTTTCTGGATCGTGTTTATTCCCCCGGCCGCTCTCATCGCTTTTCCCTGGACGCTGATCACCGGCAAGGTCGAGTTTCTTTACTGGCTCGGAACATCATTGGCGCTGGCTGGCCCAAAAGTTGCCGGCGTAAGAGTAAAGCTGGTGGGCCTGGACAAGATCGATCCGGCGGGCACTTACATCTTCATGTCCAACCATGTATCGAACCTTGATCCGCCCATCATTATTCCGCTAGTTCCTGGTCGCACGTCCGTGCTGGCCAAGCGGGAGATCTGGAAAATTCCCATTGTGAACAAGGCCCTGGATCTGGTGGAGATTGTGCCAGTGGAGCGCAGCAATCGCGATTCTGCGATCAACAGCATTCGCAAGGCTGGCGAGGTGATGAAACACCACATCAACATGACCATCTTTCCGGAAGGAACGCGCTCACCCGACGGACGGCTGATGCCGTTCAAGAAAGGCCCATTTCACCTGGCCGCCGAGACTGGATTCCCAATCGTGCCAATCACGATTTTAGGTACCTACGAGATGATGCCTAAAGGGGCGTCTTTGATAAAAGGTGGGACGGCGACTTTGGTATTTCATCCGCCAATCGATCCGACGCAGTTCTCTTCACGCGAAGAATTGGTCCAGGCTGTGTGGAATGCGATCAACAGCGCGCTGCCGCCGGAACGACAGTAAGGGCTTTTACCACAGAGAAACCACGAGCCGGAACCATCGCCGCAGATTTGCGCGGATGAACGCTGATCGACAACGGGCAAGATCAACTGCTTTTCTTGATAGCCGCGAGAGAATTACTTCTTACCTAACC
>DATCAX010000559.1:0-3519 GCA_036512375.1 Candidatus Angelobacter sp.
TCCGAAAGGACTGGGTGGTCTACGCGAAACGCCCCTTTGGAGGCCCACAGTATGTGCTCCAGTATCTGGGCCGCTACACCCATCGCGTGGCCATCTCCAATCATCGCTTGCTTTCCTTTGCGGATGGCAAAGTCACTATCCGTTGGCGCGATTCTGCCCACAACAACGAACAGAAGTTAATGACCCTATCGTTCGATGAGTTCTTGCGCCGCTTCCTTTTACATCTACTTCCGCAGGGTTTTGTGCGCATCCGCAACTTTGGCTTTTTGGCCAACCGCCGACGTGCCACACGCCTGCCGCTTTGCTTTCACTTGCTCGGGGCACGACAAGATCCGCCAGCCCAACAAGATCTCTCTTCCACCAATGATTCCACCGATCTTTGGCGCTGCCCCAAGTGTGTTGGCCCAATGAAGGTCATCGAAAGGTTCACGGCCGCCGAGATGCAACTTCGTTCTCCACCGGTGGTCACCCAGGCCGCATGAAACCACTCTCTCCAACTCGAATTCTTCACGTGTTTCGGCACGCTCAGTCCCTCTGCGGTTTGCCGCAGAAGAAATCCCCTCTACCAATTTCTCCACACCCTCAGTTAACAACCGTTTTGCGCCTCTGCAAACTTTCCGACGAGTGGGTTGTCATTCGCGCTTCGCCGCACAGCTTGGCCACAATTCGCCACCGCTCGCTCACTCCATTCAATCCCCCTAGGGCCCGCGTCCGCCGCCGGGCGGCTTGATTCAAACGGTTTTATCGAAAGCGCGCCAGAGCATCGTGCTCGTGCGCAGGTCTACTCTGAAAAGCGCGCTTCCGATAAAACACTAACGTTTTTTATGGCCAGCCAAACGCACTTGTCCGGCCTATCAGGCGCGGAGGCAGGTTAGTCCGAAGATTCCCAGTCAATCAAAGACCGGCTCCTTTGACCATCAGCTATTGCAGCTTTGCGTGTTCGCCGCCAGACCGATTGTGACAACGGATACGAAGAGTCGTGATGCCCGTCACCGTAGTGCGGGTCGAATAGACCTAACCTCGAGTAGAACATTGCCCAAGCGGGAAACGTCGAGGAGAGAACATGGAGCGAGTCTCGATCGTGAGGAAATGGCACAAAGTCGGCGGGGCCCTACTACTGGCATTCACGTTTGCGATCGCCAATCCGGCCAAGGCGCAGACAGCAAGCGCCGCGAATGGCCAGAAAATATTCCTGGAAAAATGCAAAAAGTGCCACGGTGAAGACGGTAGCGGCAATACCAGTTTCGGAAAAGCCCTGAAGGCTGCCGACCTTCGCTCAACCGATGTCCAAAAGAAGAGCGATGCCGATTTCTACCTCCAAATTGATAAGGGCAAGAAAAACATGCCCCCGTTTGGAGCAATTCTCGACAAGACTCAAATCAATGATTTGATTGCGTTCGTCCGGGAACTTGGGAAGAAGCAGCCGGAAGCGAAGAAGTAGCAGCAAAATGCGAGTGGTGCTCAAACCGCGTATAAACCCTTCACGAACCCGACTGAAGACCACAGACGCTGCGGCTAGCGACGGAGAAGTTCAGCGTTCCAAGGCGCGTCGTCGCAGTTTACAGTGCCTCGCGGTGCTCCTAGCCGTTGCCTTCAGCGCAGTGGCACTCCTGTGGGTAGGCATCCATACGAGGAAGGTAGAAGCACGCTCAACTATCCTTGGCGTTGCCGAAACACCCGTTGTTTCCACGCCTGCAGATTTCTCCCCAATTTTCAAACCGGCTCGCACACCGTTCCTTGATTCCGTCAAAGAATACTTCCAATGGCAATCCACACCATTGCAGCCGATTGCGTTTAATCATCGGCTTCATCTTCAGCACGGCATGCAATGCGAGAGTTGTCACGTCGGGGTGACAGAGGGTCCGGACGCTGGAATTCCCAGTGTCACCTTCTGCATGGCCTGTCATCAAGAGGTTGCCACCAACAATCCTGAGATCAAGAAACTGACAGGTTATGCGGCCAAAGAACAGGACATCCCCTGGAAGCCGGTGTACTGGTTCTATCCTTCGGAACACGTTCGATTCTGGCATGCGCCACACATCCGCGCGGGCGTCGATTGCCAGGAATGCCACGGGGATATGACGCAGCAGACCGTGGCTGTGCGGACAAAAAATCTGAACATGAATTTCTGCATTAGTTGCCATAGGGCGAAGGGCGCCTCGGCCGATTGCACGACCTGTCATTACTAGCAAGAGAAGAGACCGTGGCTGCGAGGACTGCTTCATCGGGGTGGTTACAGGAGTTTTTACACCATGGAACGCCGGACATTTTTGAGTCTCTCAGCCCTGAGCTGTGCGGCATTTGCAGTCGAGGGGTGTAGCGACCGAGGAACGCAGTTCATTCGTTTCGTGCCTGAAGAAGATCTTGTGCCCGGCGTAGCCGTCTGGAAACCAGGTGTTTGCAGGATGTGCTCCGCGGGCTGTGGAATTCAGGTGCGTGTAATGGAAGGCGAAGCTGAGGTTGTCCGCAACGCGCAGTTTGGGATCGTCAAAATGGGGTTGGCCAAGAAACTGTCAGGTAATCCGGAACACCCCGTGAGCCGCGGAAAGTTGTGCGTACGGGGCGAGGCCGGGCTGCAGGTCACTTATAACCCGGATCGCATCCAGCATCCTCTCAAGCGCGCCGGGCAGCGCGGCTCAGGACAATTCACGCAGGTGAGCTGGGACGAGGCGCTACGGGAACTATTAACGCATCTCCAGCCGTTTGCCTCCCGACACGAATCAAAAATGCTGACCTTCTTGACGAGCCCGCAACGCGGCCAGTGCGGAGTATTGATCGAGCGATTTCTATCCGGCTTCGACGGAGCACAGTGGGTGCGCTTTGAACTTTTTGACGACCAGGTGTTACGCAGAGCGAACTGGCTGAGCTTCGGTTACGAGCAATTGCCGACGGTGGACCTGGCCCGCACCGGTTATGTGATCTCCTTTGGTTCTGACTTTCTGGGCACATGGAATTCACCCGTGGCGCAAAGCGTGGGTTACGGGAAAATGCGCCAGAACCGTTCGGGCGTTCGCGGAAAGTTTGTCCAGGTTGAGTCCCGCGTATCCCAAACGGGAGCGAATGCAGATGAGTGGGTTGCAGCGCACCCGGGTACGGAAGGCCTACTGGCTCTGGGAATTGCCCACGTCATTTTGAAGGAGAAGCTTGGGCATGCGGAAACAGCAGTCGCCGCCGGAGCGCGGATTGATGGGTGGCGCGAGGGCCTGCCAGCATACTCACCGGAGGCAATCGCGTGGAAAACGGGAGTCCCTCCTGAAACGATCACGAGATTAGCGCGCGAGATGGCCGCACGATCACCCGCAGTGGCAATGGTGGGCGGGGCGCCGCTAGCCCAGACCAACGGATTGTTCACGGCTCTCGCGGTCAACGCTCTGAATGCGCTTCTGGGAAGCGTCGGAAAACCGGGCGGACTTCAGTTCACGCCGGAAGCGCCGTTGCCCGCGTCCGTAGTGGCTCGGGAAAATTCTGGAGAGGGCAAGGCCAATTCGGTCCACGCACTTGCACAACAAATCCTTTCGG
>DATCAX010000560.1:0-7057 GCA_036512375.1 Candidatus Angelobacter sp.
TACTTCTTTTTCAATACGCTTCCGGTAGCTACGATCATCGCTCTTACCGAGAACAAGAAGCTGCAAAAGATCTGGACTGACTGTTATTTCTGGTCGTTGCCCTATTATCTTGCCGGTGGCGCGCTGGCGGCGATGTTCGGATGGCTCACGCAAAAAGTTGGCTGGCAGCCAACTTTGCTGGCTCTGCCGGCCATGTTTGTTACTTATCGCTCGTATCGTCTCTACCTGAGCAAGCTGGAGAATGAGAAAAACCACGTGGCCGAAATGGCAGCGCTCCACATGCGCACCATTGAAGCACTGGCGCTGGCCATTGAAGCCAAAGACCAGACCACGCACGACCATCTGGAACGTGTGCGTGTTTACGCCGTTGAAATGGCGAAGAGACTCGAACTTCCCGTTGACGACGTTGAAGCATTGCGCGCCGCGGCCTTGCTGCACGACATCGGCAAGCTGGCGGTGCCGGAGCACATTATTTCCAAGCCGGGCCGGCTTACCCCTGAAGAATTCGAAAAGATGAAGATCCATCCGGTCGTGGGCGCAGAAATCCTTGAGCGCGTTTCCTTTCCCTATCCCGTGGTGCCCATTGTCCGGTCGCATCATGAACGATGGGACGGAACGGGCTATCCTGACGGCTTAAAGGGTGAAGAAATTCCCATTGGCGCCCGAATCCTTTCAGCTGTGGATTGCCTTGATGCACTGGCCACGGACCGCCAATATCGCAAAGCACTGCCGCTGGACGATGCGATGCAATGGGTGGTCGATCAGGCAGGCAAGGCTTTTGATCCCAGAGTAGTGAACCTGCTGAAAACAAGCTACAAAGAACTGGAAGCCATTGTTCGTTTGCAGTCGCATCTGCCCGACCGCCAGAAATTGTCCACAGACGTTAAAGTGGTGCGCGGTAAAGCTCCGGCGAATGGGTTTGAAGTTGACCGGGCCAACGAAACGGGCAATCAGACTGCGTTCCTTTCGTCGATTGCAGCCGCGCGACAAGAAGCGCAGGTGCTCTTTGAGCTTACGCAAGACTTGGGCAACTCACTGAGTTTGAGTGAGACGCTTTCTGTTCTTAGCGGACGACTGAAACGTCTGGTGCCCTACGATGCAATCGCAACGTACATTGTTCGAGGCAATGAATTGCTTCCGGAATATGTTAACGGTGACAACTTCCGGCTGTTTGCGGCCCTGCGTATCCCGTTAGGTGAAGGGTTGTCAGGATGGGTGGCCCAAAATCGCAAGCCCATGCTCAATGGCAACCCTGCGCTCGAACATGGATATGTTCACGATCCGACCAGATTCAGCCCGCTGCGTTCTGCCATTTCAGTTCCGCTGGAGGGACTGCAAGGAGTGGTGGGCGTCCTGACGCTCTATCACTCTGAAGCAGATGCCTACACTTCCGATCACCTGCGTATTTTGCTGGCGATCAGTTCGAAAGTTGCGCTCTCTGTCGAAAACGCATTGGCCTTCCAGGAAGCGGAGAGTTCGGCCACTACCGATTACCTTACGGAATTGCCGAATGCCCGCTCCTTGTTTATGCATCTTGATCGCGAACTGGCACGGTGCAAGCGTCTGGATACTTCTTTGACCGTGATGGTTTGTGACTTGGACGGTTTCAAAAAGATTAATGACCGATTTGGCCACCTCGAAGGTAACAGGATTCTGCGGCATTTTTCTGAAACATTGCAGGGCTCCTGCCGAGAATATGACTATGTTGCCCGCATGGGCGGCGATGAGTTCGTGATTGTTGCTCCCGGGCTAAGCACGTCGGCTGCGGAGGCGCGCGGTATTTGCCTGAGTGAACTGGCGGGCAATGCCGGTCGCGAAATCTGTGGCGTTGAATGGCTGTCGCTGAGCGTGGGCTGCGCCATTTATCCGGAAGACGGAGTGGATGCGGAGAAACTGCTGGCGGAAGCGGACCGCCGCATGTACATACAAAAGCAGGAGCACCACAAGATTCTCAAAGTCTTCAGCGGAGTGACAGATGGAAGGCGACCTGCTGCCGCCCGCGACGCGGTGGCTGGATAATGCTGCGCTTCTGGAGTGGGGCCGTCCTGCGACTGGTGGCGGTCATGCTCATGGCGAGTTTTGCGGGCGCCATGCTCATGCGCATCGCGCCGGGCTTTTCTTCAGACGACCAGGAACTTAATTCCGGCCTTTCTGCACAAAGCATGCAGGCTATCCGTCGGGCGCACCTGTCTGACTCCAACGTGCCTCGTTTTTATGCGCAGTACCTCGCCTCACTTGTAAGGGGCGATCTTGGCACTTCGCGTTCACTGAATCAGCCGGTGAAAGAACTTTTGCGTGAGCGCCTGCCGATAACCCTGGTCAACCTTACTTTCGCGCTGGCGGCGGGATGGCTGTTAGCCCTATCTTTGGCGGTTGCCGCGCAGATGTGGAAGTTTCCGGCATTGAACTTTATAGCCAACGGATTGAGCGGAACTCTTATCTCCACGCCTGCCGCTGCGCTGGCTCTGGTCTTCCTGATGCTGCGATGGCCACCGGCATTCGCGGCCGCTTTGCTGGTGTTTCCTAAGATTTATCGTTACACGCAAAACCTGCTGCAGCAGAGCGGTGAGATGCCGCATGTCCTCACGGCGCGAGCAAAAGGTGCAGGTCCGTGGCGAGTGCTGGCTTGGCACGTAGCCCCGATTGCACTTCCGCAAATGATCGCGCTGGTTGGAGTCTCCATCAGCATCGGGATTGGTGTACTGCTGCCGATTGAAGTTGTGAGTGATGTGGCCGGCATTGGACAACTTGCCTGGCACGCTGCGCAAGCCCGCGATCTGCCATTACTTGTGAACCTGACCATGGTGGTTACGTTTGTGACGGTTTGCGCCACGTTGATTTCAGATGCCGCCCAGCGCGGATTCACCCGGAGCGCAGCATGAAAGCTGTACGTCTTGCAGCTATCGCGGTGCTCGTGCTGACGGCTTTGGCCATTCTGGGAGCGCATTACCTGGCGCCAGCTGGGTATGAACAGCAATTTCGCGAGACGACGCAGGCCGCCCCGTCTATACATCATCTATTGGGCACCGACGATCTGGGGCGCGACCGCTGGGCCCGGCTGCTTTACGGAATGCGGGTTTCCTTAACGCTCGCGCCCCTGGCCGCGCTGTTCACCACGGTGCTTTCCGGCTTGATTGGCGGCATTGCAGGATACTTTGGCGGATGGACGGAGCGTTGTTGCAAACTGCTGATTGATCTCTTCCTTTCGGTGCCGTGGCTTTTTCTTCTAATCACCGTCCGTGCGGTTTTGCCGCTGAATGTTTCACCGGAAGCGTCTGTCACCGTAACGTTCGCACTGCTGGGCCTGCTGGGATGGGCGGCTTCCGCGCGCGTGATTTGCGCCGGCGCCAAGGACCTGATGAAGTCAGAATTTGTATGGATGGCGCGGGCCTCCGGCTTTTCCGGATTCAAGCTGGTCCGGCTCCATCTCCTGCCCAACCTCCGCGGCGCGCTGCTTGCACAGTTCTGGATTTCGATACCTGTTTTCATCATCGCGGAAGCTAACCTGGGCGCTCTTGGACTGGGCGTGGCCGAGCCACTGCCATCGATGGGTAGCCTGCTCAGGGAATTACAAGACGCGGTCATGGTACGTCCGGAACCTTGGCGATTGCTGCCTCTTGCGGTACTTATAGTGGTAATCAGCTCGTTTCAGGTACTGCTTAACAAACAGGAGGTGCGCACGTGAAGCGGCTTTATCTACTCTCCGCCATGTTGCTGCTGGGCTTTGTTTCTGTGTTTGCCCAGACCGGGGGAGAGCTGCGCTTTTGCCTGCGCTCTGAGCCCAAGACTTTTAATCCTTTGCTGGTGGAGGACGAATCGTCCGAAGCCATACGTTACCTGACCGGCGGAGTGCTGGTGCGGGTAAACCGGCTCACGCTGAAAGCGGAGCCTGCTCTGGCGACCTCGTGGAAGGTTTCAGAAGGCGGCAAGCGCATTCGATTCAAATTGCGCGAAGGCCTGAAGTACTCTGACGGCACTCCTTTTTCCGCTGCTGATGTGGCCTACACCATGGAGCAGTTGATGGATCCCGCGCTGCACTCCAGCACGGGCGATGCCTTCCGCTCGGCTGAAGGCAAGCTGGCGGCGCAAGTGATTTCGGCCAACGAGATTGAGATTAATTTTCCTGCGCCGGTGGCGAACCTGGTGAATCTTTTTGATACCGTAGCCATCCTTTCAGCAAAATCACCACAAAAGGAAATGGCTGCTCTGGGACCGTTTTTTGTTTCAGAACGCAAGGCAGGATCATACCTGCTGTTAAAACGGAATTCTTACTACTGGAAGAAAGACGCGGCAGGGAAGCAGCTGCCATATCTTGACTCAATTCGTCTGGACATCGAGCAGAACCCTGAAGTTGAAGCGCTGCGCTATAAGCGCGGCGAAGTCCATTTGATCAACACGGTTTCACCGGCAATCTTTGAAAAGCTTTCCGCCGATAACGCCTCCGTTCGCGATGCAGGCGCTTCCACAGATACGGAACAGCTTTGGTTCAACCAGGTTCCGGGTTCGCCGCTTCCGGCGTACAAAAAGGCGTGGTTTACTTCCACAAACTTCCGTCGCGCAGTTTCTGAAGCGATCAATCGCGGCGACATGGCAAGAATCGTTTTTCGAGGACACGCGATCCCAGCTACCGGCATTATCTCGCCCAGCAACAAGTTCTGGTTCAACAGCGATCTCAAGCCCCATCCCTATGACACGTCAAGCGCGTTGCGCAGGCTGCAACAGGACGGGTTTCAGCTGCAAGGGGACACGCTGAGAGACAAAGCCGGCAACGCCGTGGAATTCTCTATCGCGACGAACGCGGGCAATCGCACGCGCGAAAGCATGGCCACCATGATCCAGCAGGACCTCAAGAGAATTGGCATCAAGGTGAATGTTGTCACGCTGGATTTCAACTCACTGCTGGAGCGCATGACGCAATCGTACAACTATGAAGCGTGCATCCTGGGCTTCCAGAACGTTGAACTTGATCCGAATTCGCAGATGGCGGTGTGGCTCAGCTCAGCCGACAATCATCAATGGAACCCAAGCCAGAAATCACCCGCAACCCCATGGGAAGCGGAGATCGACAAGCTGATGCGTGCGCAGGCTGCCTCTGGTGATGAGCGCAAGCGCAAGCAATACTGGGACCGCGTCCAGCAGATTGCCTGGGAGCAGGAACCTTTTATCTATCTTGTAAATAAAGATGCGCTGGTAGCGATTGCGCCCGCGGTGAAGAACGCCGCGCCAAGCGTGTTTCGCCCACAAACGTTCTGGAACGTGGAGACGCTGGCGTTGGCGCAATAAAATCTATGGATCTTCTCTCCGTCCGACTAACGATCAGCTACAGGGACAAACCACCTGTTCTGGATGATCTACGTCTGGACCTTCACCCGGGAGAGGTGTTGGGATTGGTGGGACATAGCGGGTGCGGGAAAAGTTCTTTGGCGCTGGCAATTCTGGGATTGCTAAACCTGAAGGGCGGCAAAGCCCTCGGCTCAATTCTCTGGGATGGCCACGAGCTATTGACCCTAAAAGAAAAGGAGTGGCGCAAGCTGCGGGGCAAAGTGATTTCCTTTGTGCCACAGAGTCCCATGTCCGCGCTGAATCCGGCGTTGCGGCTGGGAACGCAGATGCAGGAAGCATGGAAGCTGCACGGACAGGGTGGCAGCGATCACATGGAAGAATCGGTTTTTCGAGCGCTGCTGGACGTTGGGCTGCCCGCCACCGAAGAGTTTTTGCGACGCTATCCTTCAGAAATCAGTGTTGGCCAGGCGCAACGGGTCTTGATTGGCATGGCCATCATGCATCGGCCGGCGCTGTTGATAGCCGATGAGCCCACCAGCGCACTTGATGCCGTTACCCAGGCGGAAATCCTGGCCCTGTTCGGCGAATTGAACCGCCGGCTGGGAATGAGCATGCTTTTTATCTCGCACGATCTGGTATCTGCTTATGGACTATGCCATCGAATCGCATTGATCAATGCAGGCAAGATTGTGGAATGCAACACTCCGCAAGCGATCTTCTTTAGCCCTCAGCACCCTTTTACTCAGAGACTCATTGCCGCCCTCCCAGCCGTCCCAAACCCCGCTGAAATTGAAGAAGCGCTTCGCTTCTAAATTGTTTGTATTCTTCATAAAAACCTAGATACGTAATGTTTTGGTTGGGATCTGCGCGGGCATCGCTAGCTGAATTGCAGCGCGAACAAGTGTGACGCCGCTGTCGCATCGATGTAAACCATTGATAAATAAATAGTTATTAGCATTAAGAGGCAAGACGGCTGTGACTTCGTAACCAGAGCTGTCGCACCCACGGAACAGACGCTCTATTTAAGTCGCGTTAAATCAATGGGTTATAGGAGGTGAGCTTTGGTTTGAGAAGTGCAATAGATAAGGCAGAGGTTACAAGTATGTCTCTCAGAAACAAAGTTGTCGTGTTCACGTTGGGCGCAGTCGTAGCCGTTGCTGGATTGGGCTTTGTATTAACCAACCTCCAGAATGCCTCTATAGCAGTGGCATCAGCCGTATGGGGTTCCTAGCAGTAGCTTTAAATACTCGCTTTAAAAGAACTTCCGGGGTTAGACAAACCATGAGACTTGAGAAAAACAATTCTGCAACCGAACTAAGCCCAAGCTGGCTTCGGTTTTTCCTTCTGGCTGTTGTGGCGATCCTCGTCCTGGCACCGATGACACTTAGCGCGCAAGCCGCGTCCAAAGTGCCGACGGCAAATGGACACAGCAAACTATCGGCCGATCTGGCCAATTTTCCCCTGAATGCCGACGGCACGGTAAGCGTCATCATTCAGTTTAACCAGACGCCCAAGGCGCAACATTTTGAAGCATTGGCGGAACGCGGCGCAAAACGAAAGTTTACGCTGGACCGTATTAATGGAGCGGCCTACCGAATACCGGCGAAACTGCTGGCGTGGTTGGAGAACCATCCGGACGTTGCCTACATCAGCCCGGACCGTCCGAATAAAGTTGCTTCTGACGACGATATCCCGGCTGTTGAGGGCGATGTTGCCCGGCAGCAATATGGACTTGATGGCACAGGCGTGGGCATAGCCGTGATTGACAGCGGCG
>DATCAX010000561.1:0-2945 GCA_036512375.1 Candidatus Angelobacter sp.
CTGGGGATCGGCAATCCAGTTGATTCAATGGCCGGCAGACGCTCACAGGGTTTGCAGCACCCCGGCAGGCAAGGGAGGAGTGGGGCCGCAATTAAGCCTCAGTTCCGAAGACCGGGCGCGGGCGAAAACCGTCTATGACCAGTTTGCTTTATCGATCGCCTCTTATGAGGCTTCGCCGACCGTGAATGCCTTCTCGTCCAAGTTCGATGGCTACCTTGCAGGAGTGATTACGCTCACTTCGCAGGAGCAGCACGGCTACCAGCTTTTCAATGGTCAGGGCAAGTGCAATAACTGCCACTTGAGCGGTAACGCCAACGGTGCCACCGGAGGCACCGTCGCGGATGCTGCGCCGCTGTTCACCGACTTTACCTCGTCCAACCTGGGCCTGCCCAAAAACCGGAGCATTCCCTACTACTACGAGAGCACGCCCGATCAGTACGGCTTTGTGGCCAATCCGAAAGGGCTCAACTACGTCGACCTCGGCGTCGGAGCCTTCCTCAGCGGAGCGCAGGGAACTCCGGTTCCCGATCAGTCGTGGGTGCAATATGCTCCCTCGTTCAATGGCAAGATGCAGGTGCCGACGCTTCGCAATGTTGACCAGCGGCCCTACCCCGGGTTCGTCAAATCGTACATGCACAATGGGTATCTGAAGAGCCTGAAGGAAGTGGTGCACTTCTACAATACCCGAGATATGAAATGCTCAACCCCCAACGACCCAGGCGTAACCAAGACCTGCTGGCCTCAGCCGGAGGTAGAGGCAAATCAGGACACTACGATCGGAAACCTCGGACTGTCGGATTCGGATGAAGATGACCTCGTGGCCTTCCTCAAGACACTGACCGATGGTTACATGACAACCAGCTCAGCCACTGCGAACAAAGTCCTGGAGAATATCCGCAAGATTCGCCAAAGCCAGCAGCATTGAGGCTTCGAGCTCGTTCAAACACCGAGTTCCAAAACCCAAGGAGCGGCCCGATCGCCGGTGCCGCTCCTTGCCTGTTTTCGAGGGTGCCGCCGCCGCTGATCTTCGACGAAGAATCGCTGCAGACTGTCGCCACCTCTGGACACCTGCGCAATATTGAAAGCAGTGCATGGGCAGCATCTATCACACCTATTTGCCTGTTAAGCATAGATCGGGCAATGCGCTGCGCACGATCCCGGTCATGGGTTTCGTTTTCCATATCTGTTCTTTCACCGTTCCGAGAATAGCAATTCGGGCGCGAACTGCACAGGTATCCGGAACGTGTGCAACCCAGGGACGGAATCCTGGCCGCGCAGTTTTATGACCTGTAACTTCCGCACAATGGAATTTCGCTCTGCAATTTGGCGCAGCCAGAGCAGCCCATCCGCGACGGTGAAGATGGGTTGTCGCGTAACTCATCCTCCGCATATTCGCCGATCAGGAAAGTTGTAGCTTGCCAACTGGCCAGAAACAGGGCTAACCGTTGAATGAATGATTGCAGCTCCGTATCACTATTCGGCTTGCGCACCATGGTGCGGAAGGAGTCCACAACGACGACGGCGGGGTTAGCCTTTTCAACTTCTTTGGTGATTTCCTCCAACACAGCCCCCAGGTCCTTCTCCAGAACAACCTGGCTCAGGTTGATAAAGCGGATAGAGTCCGGCAGCTTGACCGGGTCGAAGAATGTGTACTGTTGCTGGTATCGCAGCATCTTGATGGGGGATTCGCCGAGAACGGTGAAATAGAGAGCAGGACGCTCCGGGGTGGCATTGGCAAAGACGAACTGGTGTGCCAGCGTCGTCTTGCCGCTTCCGGGGGCTCCCGCGATGATGTTAAACGAGAACTCGGGAAGACCGCCGTCCACAAACTCGTCGAGGCCCGGAACTCCAGTAGAGAGTTTGTTGATCTTCACTTTGTCTTGGATACTCACGCATTTCTCCCATGTGCCTAATTTCGATCGTCAAAACTTTCGCTTGGCCACGCACTGCGCAGAAGGCTTAACGTCAAAGCTTCGCCAAGAAAGATGCGAAGCAGTACGAGGAAGCGGGCGATGAGAACGATTCCTCCCTCGCCAGCCAGATCCTTGTCAATGTCGATTTGAGATTCAAACTCTCCCAGGCCCTGTAAAGATCCATCCGCTGCGACCCGCACCGCCCAAAGACCCGGAGCTTCCGACTTGGCTTGCGTCAAGGCGCGGAAAGCGAGGGACTCAAAAGCAGCTACTCCCGCAAATGCACTAAGGCGCTGGCGCAGCTTCTCATAGACGCGAAGGGTCGCGAACTCCATAGGCTCGGAGGCCTTGCCCGCACCGGCTTCATAAGTAAGAAGACGATGGGCTAAATCTCGCATTCCTGGGGCAGCCGTCATATTCAACCCAGCATTGTTCAAGGTAGCAGATTTCAATTGCCGTTATACCCTTTTAAGAGGATCATGGCGGTGAGTCTGTCGTTTCGCAAGCACTCCTCGCGTTTCGGGTGTTCAACATCCAAAGCCGAGTTGGAGTTGGCGTTGGCGGAACTCAATTCATGTAGCGATTCGTTTGCAGGTTGGGTGCGTCATCTTGCGAGCCGCCAGCCTTGCTTCGGATGAGTGTGAAAACGTCCAAAACCGTGGCGATACTGCTAATGTTTCCCGCAAATACCCGATGATCCATGATCGAGCACCCAAGAAGATTCAGCATCTAGTCTCTCTCAAAACTGGAAATGAGCAAGGCGAAAGGAGATTTGATCAGTATTGACCATTTCTTTCCAACATTGATCCGGCATGATTTGTTCGGACCAGAATCCGAGGAGCGGCGATTTCCGGAGCCATCGAGCTCAACGAAGTCGGATCTTCGGCATCACGCAACTCAAACTCAGGGGAACTTTGATGGCAATGAAGAAGGTGACGGGCGGTTCCAGAAAGCACGAACGGCCAAAGGCCTTGGCTTCTGACGACAAATCGTATGTGCCCGCAAGTGGGGAACACCACCAGGTCGCGGGTG
>DATCAX010000562.1:0-3634 GCA_036512375.1 Candidatus Angelobacter sp.
GGGCGAATCATCACTTGCAGCCCCATCGCAATTTTCTTCCGCACTGCGGCGATCATGCCTGCGCTCGGCGTGGTGCCGCCTTCAGGAAGACCAGCGCAGAGTTCAACGCGGTCTGCGCCGCCGCGCTCTGAAGCGGCAGCAGACTCCACTGAATCAACGCAGATTTCCAGCAGGATTTTGCCGGGACGAATTTGCGGCTGAGCTACCACACCCGACAACGGTTCTCGCGCACCATCGGCTGACCAGCTTTACAGCTGAACGCCTGCTGGAACTCAGGAATGTTTACAACAAGTCCATTGACACGATACTTGCCCGGGGAGTGCTCATTGGTAATGGCGCTGGCTCGCAGGTTCTCCGGACGCTGGTTTTCACATGCCCATTGCGCGTAGCCGACGAAGAAGCGCTGGTCCGGCGTGAAACCATCTCGGTTTTCAAGCTGTTTGCCTTTGGTGTCCGCCTTCCATGCCATATACGCTAGGATCAGTCCGCCCAGATCGGCTACGTCTTCACCTTCTGTGAGTTTGCTGTTGATCTTGATATCGTCAACGATCGTGTATCCCGCATACTGGTCCACGATGCATTGCGCGCGCTTTTCAAACTGCGCGCCATCTTCCTTGGTCCACCAGTCGCGTAGATTGCCTTTGGCATCAAACTGCCGGCCTTGATCGTCAAAGCCGTGCGTCAGCTCGTGGCCAATGGTGCCGCCGGTGTTGCCGTAATTAGGAGCGTCATCCATCTTGGGGTCATAAAGCGGCGGCTGAAGGACGCCGGCAGGAAAGTTGATGTCATTCATCTGCGGATTGTAGTAGGCGTTTACCGTTGGCGGAGTCATGCCCCACTCGCCACGGTCCAAAGGCTTGCCGATCTTAGCCAGTTCGCGTCGCGCCTCAAACATGGTGGCGCGATGCACGTTGCCCACAAAGTCGTCACGCTTGATTTCCACTGAGCTGTAATCCCGCCACTTGTCCGGGTAGCCAATCTTGTTCACCACGGAATGCAGCTTCTCCAGCGCCTGCTTCTTCGTTTCCGGCCCCATCCATGTGAGCTGGTTGATGTCATTTCCCATCGCCTGCTCAATCAGCTTTGTCATCTTCAGGGTGCTCTGTTTCGTTTCCTGGCTGAACGCGCGATTGACAAATTCCTGGCCCAGAGCTTCTCCCAACTGCCCATCCGCCAGGCGGACGCAGCGTTTCCAGCGCGGGGCAATCTGCTCCACGCCGCGAAGCGTATGTGCGTAAAAGTCAAAATTCTCCTGCACGAACTTTGAGGAAAGAAAAGCCGCATTGGCGCTGGCGATGTGCCAACGCAGATAGGTTTTTAAATCGTCAAGGCTATTGCTTTGGATCTGATGGTCCAGTTCCTGGTAGAACTTTGGCTCGGTCACGTTGAACGTGCTCACTTGGTCCACGCCGGTAGTCTTCAAATATGTATTCCAGTCGAAGTCTGGAGTGAGCGCCTGGAGTTGCTTGCGATCCATTTTATGAAACAGGTTATGCGGATCGCGCTGCTCCACCCGGGTGAGTGAGGCCTTGGCCAGCGCTGTCTCAATCTGCATGATCGTCGCAGCCTCACGCCTGGCGACGTCGGTTGAATCGCCCAGCAACTCCAACATCTTCTGGACGTGGACCAGATATTTCTGCCGGATTTCTTCGGACTTCGGTTCAGGTTTGGTGTAATAGTCGCGATCCGGCAGGCCGAGGCCCCCGGCAGTGGCAAAAGCGATGACCTGACTGGAGTCGGAGAAATCCTGGTCCGATCCAAAGCCAAAAAACAGGTCCTGAGTTGCGTTTGCCTGATGCTCATGTCCCAGCAATGCGGCAAGGTCTTTCTTGCTCTTGAGAGCGGAAATTTCATCGAGCGACGGCTTTAAAGGCGATGCGCCCAGCTTTTCTGCCTCTGCCTCATTCATGCAGGCAGAAAAATAGTCGCCGATCTTTTGCTGCGTCGCGTTGCGGCCTGTGGTCTTTTTTGCTACATCGTCGAGGATTCCCCATAGGAAGCGCTGGTTATCCACTGTCAACTTTCCATATACACTCCAGCTGGCCTGGTCGGCCGGGATGGAATTGTTTTTCATCCACCCGCCACAGGTGTACTGGTAAAAATCCACGCATGGGTCAGCGGACTTATCCATCGATGGCAAATCCAGACTTGGCGTGTAAGGCAGCGCGGTAACCGGCTTGTCGTCAATCACCACAACAGGGTTGGCGACGCCCGGCTTCTCGGGCCTCTGTCCCGGCTGTTCCTGAGCGAGAGCTTGCAACCCAAACTGGCTAAAAGCTGTGCATGCAGAAATAAATATGGTGGCAAGAAGGCGTTTCCGGATTCTCATAATTTTCCCTTTGCTGGTTGAATGGCGATGCCTGAATTCCATCTAGTGGTAAATTGCCGATGGCTGGTGTTCTACGAACTCTCTATTTGACAGCAGGAAAAGCTTACAGCAAGAAGCCCGTGGCGGGCGAGTGGCCGCTGTTTTCCTTGTGGGCCATTTGCCCCAGAGATATAATCCGGCCATCTAAGCAGGACGCCTTGCCCAGTAAATTTAGGCCGTTGAGCCAGGATAAAACGTATGTTGTTCCCACTGTCGGCAGCAAATTTGCGCCGGATTACGGGGGTAGGCAGGTGCATGCCTGAAACGCGAGGTGGTGCCTCCGACCGTGGACCTAAAGGTGGGTCTGGATGCTGACGCCCGGATCAAAGCTGGGTCCTTATGAAATTGTCAGCATCCTTGGCGCCGGCGGAATGGGAGAAGTGTATCTCGCCCACGATGCCCGTCTGAGCCGTGACGTCGCGATCAAAGTCCTGCCCGCTGATCGGACCCTGGACGAGGCCGCGCGGCAACGTTTTCTGCGGGAGGCCCGCGCCGCCTCCGCTCTCAATCACCCCAATATCATCACCATTTATGAAAGTGATTCACATAACGGCGTGGCTTTCATTGCCATGGAATATGTCAAGGGGAACAGCGTGGCTGAGCTGCTGCGAGAACGCCCCCTGGCCGATTCCGAAGCCACCGCATATGCCACTCAAATTGCCGATGCCCTGGCCAAAGCACATGCCGCTGGAATCATTCATCGCGACCTGAAACCCGGCAACGTCATGGTTACCGAAGACGGTCTGGTCAAAGTGCTCGATTTTGGCCTGGCCAAACTGGAGACTGTCGCCCAGCGCGCCACGGCCGGCACTGGGGGCCCGCCAAGCTCCGAAGAAACAGCGTCTCTTCTCAGCATGCCGGGCACCACTTTGGGTACGCTGTCTTACATGTCACCCGAGCAGGCCCGTGGCGAGCCCACAGACGCCCGCTCTGACATTTTTTCCTTTGGCGTGGTGCTGTTTGAGATGCTCACCCGGGAGTTACCGTTTACCGGGGAAAATCTTCTCGCGATGCTGCACAGTCTGCATTTCGGCGCGCCCAAGGACATCCGCTATCTTCGGCCCGACCTGCCGCTGCAATTGGCGTCAATTGCCGGCCATTGCCTGCAGAAGCTACCTGACGACCGCTACCAGGGCGCGGCTGAGATCGCCCGTGACCTGCGCAGCGGTGGGGCATCGGGCATGGCATTTAAGATTGGTTCAACCAGCGCAGCCGGCCTGCAGACCGCAACGCAGAGTTCAGCCACTGCGCAGAGTGTTTCGTCCG
>DATCAX010000563.1:0-9331 GCA_036512375.1 Candidatus Angelobacter sp.
GGGAATGGACTTTGAAGTCACGCGAGGACTGTCTGGACTACGCAGAGGCACGCGGCATCTTGGTGACGGCGAGCCGGGCGAAGATTCACAGCCGCGATCGCAATATCTGGCACTTGAGCCATGAAGGCGGAGAACTGGAAGATCCGGCCAACGCGCCGTTTGATTCCACGTGGCAGATTTCGCGATCCCCACAGGACGCTCCGGACCGCGAAGAGACAGTCACGATCGGCTATGAGGTCGGGACCCCAGTCAGCGTGAATGGGCAGAGGCTTGATCCCGTCGCGCTCGTCGAACTCCTGAATGAGATTGGTGGACGCAATGCTATCGGACGTATTGATCTGGTGGAGAACCGCTTTGTCGGCATCAAATCACGCGGCTGCTATGAGACGCCCGGCGGAACGCTGCTTCTCACGGCGCATCGGGAACTGGAAGCCCTCTGCCTGGAACGCGAACTGATGCATTACAAGCAGCTGATGGCGCTCAAGTATGCGGAAATTGTTTACTACGGGCTGTGGTTTACGCCGCTGCGCGAGGCCTTGGACGCTTTCGTCAATGAAACGCAAAGAGAAATTACCGGCACGGTCACCCTGAAACTTTACAAGGGTAATGTCACCATCGCCGGGCGCGACTCAGATTACTCGCTTTACCGCACTGACCTCTCGTCATTCACCATGAGCGAGAGCTATGACCAGAAGGATGCCGAGGGTTTCATACGTATTCTGGGCCTGCCCGCACGGTCGCGGGCACGGCTGAAGCAGAGGCAGGAGATTACGAAGTGAAGATGTGGTCAGGCCGGTTCCGGCAGCCGCTGGATCCTCATTTCGAAGAGTGGCAGAGGTCATTTCCGTTCGACCAGAAGCTGCTGCGCTATGAACTGGCGGCCAGCCGCGCGCATGCGCAGGCTCTCAAGGCCGCAGGCATCATTACGCCTGCGGAATTTGGGCTGATTGTCGCGGCGCTGGATGAGATCGGCAAGGCCAGTGAGCAATCACCGGGCTTTTTCAATGATCCTGAAGCCGAAGACGTTCATCACTTCGTAGAGAAAAAACTGGTGGCGCTCGTCGGCGAAACCGGCAAGAAGCTGCACAGCGGACGCAGCCGTAACGAACAGATCGCCACCGACCTTCGCCTGTTTGTGCGTGATTCCGTCGACGATCTACGCGCACTGCTGGGCGATCTGCTGGAAGCGCTGCTCGACCGTGCCGGTGAAGTCAAAACGCTGGTCATGCCCGCGTATACTCATCTGCAGCGGGCCGAGCCGGTGCTAACGTCGCACTGGCTACTGGCGTATTTTGAAATGTTCTTCCGCGACGGCGAACGCTTGCTGGATTGCGCCGAGCGGGCTAATGAATGTCCGCTAGGCTCCGGAGCAGTCACCGGCGCAACCCTGCCGCTCGACCGTGAGCTGGTGAGTCGAACGCTGGGATTCACGCGCCCAACGGCCAATAGCATGGACGCAACCAGCGATCGAGATTTTGCACTCGAACTGGTCAACGCACTCTCCGTGCTCGGCATTCATCTCAGCCGTTGGGCGGAGGAGTTCATCCTGTTTGCTACTCAGGAATATGCTTTTATCACGCTTCCGGAGGCTTATTCGACCGGCAGTAGCGCAATGCCGCAGAAGCAGAACCCCGACGCGCTGGAGTTGATCCGCGGAAAGTCGGCACGGATTATCGGGAACCAGGTCGCGCTACTTACGACGATCAAAGGCCTGCCTCTTGCCTACAACAGAGATATGCAGGAGACGCAGGAACCTTTGTTTGAAGCCGTGGAAACCGCCGGACACTGCCTGAAAGTTGCCGCGGGCTTTATGCGACAGGTGAAGTTTAACCATGAGCGGATGAAATCAGCCTGCGAGACCGGGTTCATGAATGCAATGGCCGCTGCCACGTATCTGGCCAAGCGCGGCGTGCCGTTCCGTCAGGCGCATGAAGTTGTGGCCAAAGCCGTACAGAAGTGCGTGCTTCAGGGTTGCGAACTGGAACAACTCTCGCTCGATGAGCTGCGCGAATTCAGCCCAACATTCGAGGCGGATGTTTACGAGCAGCTTACGGTGGAGAATGTTCTGGCCTGCCATGATGTCTTCGGCGGTACAGCAGCGCATCGGGTGCAACACGCGCTTAACACTGCCCGTGAAAAGCTGGCGACCGTGCAGGAGGCCCATGGTACGCACGCGTAACGCAATTCTTCCAGACGTGGAACAAATCCATACGATCATCCGGGCATATTCGGGGAACGGCACGCTGCTGCCCCGGACGCTGGCGGAGTTGCGGGAAAACGTGCGCGACTTCATCGTGGCAGAAGATGACAACAAGGGCGTTATTGTGGGCTGCGGCGCGTTGCATCTCTACGGTATGCATTTGGCGGAGATTCGCTCCATCGCCGTCACGCCCTCTACCAAAGGCCTGGGTGCAGGACGCAAGCTTGTGGAAGCCCTGCTCAAAGAAGCCGAGCGGCATGAAGTGACATGCGTCTGCCTCTTCACGCGTATGCCGGAATTCTTTGCTCACATGGGATTCATCCTGGCCAAACGCGACGATCTACCTGACAAGATTTACAAAGATTGCGTGCACTGTCCCGCGTTCAACGCGTGCGACGAAATCGCCATGTATCGCGGCGAGATTCCCAACCACAACGGAGTCCGCGACTTGCAGATCCCCAAACCGCTGGTTAAGTTAACTGTGTGAGCACAAATCCGCCCCAGGGATTTCTTTTTTCTGCCTGTACCGCCGGCATCAAGGCCAGCGGCAAGCCTGATCTGGCGCTGGCACTCGCCCCTGACGGCGCTTCAGCGGCAGCTATGTTCACGCGTAACCAAGTCGTCGCGGCACCAGTAACAGTGGGAAGAGAGCATCTCCGCCGTGGATCGGGGCTGATGCGGGCACTGATCGTGAACGCCGGCAATGCCAACTGCGCGACCGGTAAACAAGGGCTAAAAGCCGCCACCAGCGTATGCGTTGGAGTTGCAAAGCAAATTCAGGTAAGTCCACATCGGGTGTTCCCGTCTTCCACGGGGATCATCGGCGTGCAACTCCCGCTGGACAAAATCCACACTGCAATTCCCGCGCTGGTAAATTCGGTCTCTCCCGGTCCTGACGCGTTCGACAAATTTGCCAACGCAATCCTTACCACGGACACGCACAAGAAAGTTGCATTCCAGTCGATAACTTTCAATCAAATTCCGGTGATCCTGGCCGGAGTGGCCAAGGGTGCAGGCATGATCCATCCCAACATGGCAACCATGCTCGTGTACTTGTTCACCGATGTGGCGGCGAGCCCACGCGAGTTGCAGACATGCCTTAAAGAAGCCGCTGACCAGAGCTTTAACAATATTTCCATTGACGGTGACACTTCTACGAATGACACGGCGCTGCTGCTGGCCAGCGGCAAAAGCGGCGTGCAGTTTAAATCGGTGCGAAACGAATTTCAGGCGGCTCTCACGAAAGTCTGCCGCTCGCTGGCGGGCCAGATTGTGGCCGACGGTGAAGGCGTACAGCACGTGGTGAGACTGAACATCGAACGGGCGCGCACGCGAAGCGAAGCACGGAGGATTGGCAGTGCCATAGCGAATTCTGCGCTGGTTAAAACAGCGTGGGCGGGCGCTGATCCCAACTGGGGACGCATTCTGGCGGCAATCGGCTATTCCGGGGTCAAGATCAATCCTGAGCGAATCAATATTTATCTCGGCGAGCAGCAGATTTGCCGGCATGGCGCCGCATGCCCGTTTGATCATGATCGCGCACATGCATACATGTCCGAGCCGGTTTACGAAATCTGCATTGTGCTCGGTACCGGAAGCGCCGCGCTGGAATTTCTCTCGTGCGATCTAACGGCGGAGTATGTACGGATCAATGCGGATTATTCCACATAGCTTTTTCGAAGTCCGGAGCGTAGCAAGGGATGCCTTTAGCAAGAAAAATTCCGTGGCTGGCGCAAGGTTTCCACTACTTTCATTTGATACTTTTACCGAAGGTCCCAACCTCCAATACCTTCGTGACGATAGGGTTCCCTCGCCTTCGACAAGCTCAGGGTCGGGACTTCAGAAAAAGCTCCTCTCTGTCGCGCTTTGCCGCTTTGCATAGTGTTCTCTGAATCAGTATTTTAGAGATAGATGCCACAGACCTTAGCAGAATATCCCCAACTGCACCTGGCGCGCGGGAGCGAAATCGCTTACGTCTACCGTCGCGGTTTCCGCACACTGCGGTGGACCTACCGGCAGCTCGCGGAGCTGGCATTTCGTTTTGCTCGCGAGATGGAAGCCCGAGACATTGGCAAGGGCGATCGAGTGCTGTTGTGGGGCGATAACAGTGCTGAGTGGGTTGGGGCTTTCTTCGGCTGTATGCTGCGGGGCGCAGTTGCAGTTCCCATGGATCGAATCGCGGCGCCTGATTTCGCCCAACGCGTAATGTCCGACGTGGGTGCGAAGCTGATCGTCTGCGCCAGCGCTTTGACAGTCCATGCTGCGACTCGACCGTTTCTAGAGCTTGAAATCCTGAGCAAAGCTCTCGCAAAGCGCTCAGCAGAGCCATATGCTTCGGTCGAGTTCAATCGCGACGATACGGCGCAAATCGTTTTTACCTCTGGCACTACTGCAGAACCCCGCGGCGTGGTGTTGACGCACGGCAATATTCTGGCCAGCGTTGATCCGATTGAGCGCGAGTTCCCTAAATTTCGAAAATCCGAGCGGCTCTTTCATCCCATACGATTTCTGGAACTGCTGCCGCTCAGCCACGTGTTCGGACAATTTATGGGAATGTTTATTCCCACGCTGCTCGGCGGCACAGTGCATTTTCAGGATGGGTTTAAACCTACGGACATCATCACGGCCATCAAGAGCGAACGAATCTCCGTTCTGGTGGCAGTGCCCCGGGTAGTGGAGTCACTGAAGAACCAGCTGCGCGATGACCTGGGTGGGTATATAGAACAAAATTGGGACCGCGCTGAGGAAGAGCACTTCCTAAAACGCTGGTGGCGCTTCAGGAAGATCCGTCGGCGGTTTGGATGGAAGTTTTGGGCAATCATTTCCGGCGGAGCAGCGCTCGATCAGAACACAGAAGAATTCTGGCGGCGCCTGGGCTATGTGGTAGTGCAAGGCTACGGACTCACGGAAACAAGTTCGCTGATCAGTCTGAACCATCCCTTCAAAGTGGGACGGAGGTCGATTGGGAGAGTTCTGCCCGGGCGCGAGATGAAGCTTGACCCGGAAACGGGCGAGATACTGGTGAGAGGAGAAAACGTGGCGCGGCAGTATTGGCAGGGCAAAGGTCTCAAGCCGGTGACGGGTGCGGAAGGCTGGTTTCGCACAGGCGATCTAGGGGCCATGGATGAAGAGGGTAATCTATATTTCAAAGGGCGTAGTAAGAATGTGATCGTAACGCCGGCGGGGTTGAAGGTTTATCCCGAAGACCTGGAGCAGGCGTTGCGCAAGCAGCCGCAGGTACGCGACGTAGTGGTCGTTGGAATAGCCGAGGGCGGAAACGCTGAAGCCTGCGCTGTGCTACTGCTCAACAACGGGGGTCCGGGGAACATGGCGGTGGCGAATGCCAACCAGACGCTCGCCGACTTCCAAAAAATACGACGCTGGTTTGTGTGGCCCGATGACGATTTCCCAAGGACGTCGACGCAGAAGCCCAAGCTGGAATTAATTCGCCGTGCAGCGGAAATCCGGTTCAATGGCAGTGGGCCGGTTCGAGCGGCGACGGTCAACAGCCGCGCGACGGACGGAACGCTGGAGGAACTGGTGGGCAACATTGCGGGACGGCGTGTTGAACTCAAGTCGGGAGCGCATCTGGAAAATGATCTGAACTTGAGTTCGCTGGACCGAGTGGAATTGATGGCGGCGATTGAGAATCGTTATCAGGTCGATCTGGGTGACCGGGAATTCTCACAGGTCAATACAGTGGCGGATCTGGAGAACCTGCTGAAGAAGTCAGCACCGGAAGCAAAGAGAAGTGTCTACCCATATTCGCGCTGGCCGCAAAGCCAGCTCGTGCGATGGATTCGGGTGCTTGGGTATCACGCGGTAACGCTTCCTTACATCATGGTAATGGCGCGGCCCAAGGTGATTGGCCAGGACCGATTGAAAGATTTTCGCGGGCCGGCGCTGATTATATCCAACCACATTGCACAGATTGATATTGGATTCCTGATGGCGGCGCTGCCTCCACATCTGCGCAACCGGCTGGGCGTGGCCATGCAGGGTGAGAAGCTGCGCTCGATGCGTTATCCGCCTGAGAACTGGTTTTTTCTGAAGCGCTGGTGGGAGCAGTTGCAGTATGCGTTGACCGCGGCATTCTTCAACGTATTTTCACTGCCGCAACGGTCTAAATATCGTGAGAGCTTTCGCTTTGCCGGAGAACTGGCCGACCGCGGCTACAGCGTGGTGATCTTTCCTGAAGGCCGACGCACGGAGACAGGGCAAATGTCGCCATTCCGGAGCGGGATTGGATTGCTGGCAACACAGCTGAACCTGCCGATTATCCCCATGCGCATTGACGGACTGTTTCCATTCAAGATCGCGAAGAGGCATTACGCGCCGCCGCACGCCGTACAGGTGCGGATAGGCGATCCGGTGAGGTTCGAGCCCACGGCCGATCCGGAGGAAATAGCGAAAGAGTTGCAGAGGATTGTGGAACGGCTATGAAACCTTTCACTTCACTGGAGCGTGAGAAGCACCTATGTTCTCTACTTCTGCGTCACCGTCAGCTTGTGGTAGCCAACCGTAGCAAGGTCAATCTTGTTGGGCAGCTGAAACTGCGAGTCAATTCCTACATTGGGATATTTGGGAGTGATGTACTTGCTGACAAAGTATTCCAGGGCCATCCGAGGCACGTTTATTCCGTCAATCACTACCTCGCGCACCTGGACCCGTCCCTGGCCGGCATTGCCGGCGGCACTCGCTTCAACGCTTACATCATGCTGCCCGCTAAACATCGACAGCATTGGATTGGCGGACTTTTGTCCGGCGCGAATCTCATCAAAGTCTACGACCAGAAAAGCCGTCACGATTCCGCCGTGACCTTCCATTTTCAGTTTCTTAACACCCTGCGGAAGCATAATTCTGCCAGAGGCAATGTAATCATTGACCTCTTCTTCACTCATGACAGTGGGCGCCTGATCCGGAGAGGCTTTTTCTCCATTATCCTGAATATGTTCCAGTTTGGCTTGCATGCTGTCGGCCAACCGGTGTGCGGACCCGGGCTGCTGGGAACTTGCTTGGAGGGAGCTGCTTTGCTGAAAAGAAAGCTGCCGGAAAGAAGCAGGGTGGTGAGAAGTTTGCCTTTGTCCAAAAGACGGCTGCTGCACCCAGGCGGGCCCTTCCTGGACAATGAACACTACGCTGGCCACCAGCAATATCGTTAAAAAAATTCTTGAAATCATTTAGCGTGCGCGGGAGCCGCCTGTGCAGTCAACGGTTGCGGCGTAATTTCTGGCTTTTCCAGAGCCCCAGTGATCTCCCACTGGGTACCGCTGGTACTCACCTTCAGCTTTGCCTGCTTGTTGGCCAGGGATATAGTCCCGCTCATCAGATAGATGCGGTTCTCAGCTCTAAATTTGCTTGGCAGGACTTTTATCGCTTCCCGATCGATCTCCACGGCGCCCTGCGCGCCATTAAACCTCAACGGCCTGCCGGCCTCCAGGGCGAGTGCCTTCGACGTGCCATTGCTTATCTGAAACTCCACGCGGCCGCTTGCGCTGGCAGACATTTCCTGCGGCGTCTTACCTTCAAAGTGTGCGGAATAACTTACCTGGGCCTTGCCGGCGATCCACTGCGCCACCTGACCCGCGACTGTATTTGGTGGGCTCACCCGTTCCAGCGTAACGCCTTCCATCGAACCAGTTCCGCTGTAGCGCGGCTGGCTGCCGCTCCAGTCAATCTTCCACTCGCCTTGGGTGGTGCCACCACCGACCCTCGCCGAAACCCGATTTACTGTGAGCGCGTGGTCTCCGACTTCAATATGCGCGGCAAACTTTTCAAGGGGCACGTCGGCAATGTTCAACTCTCCCACCGATAGACTTCCCTCGGCTCGAAAATCCGGGAACTTATTATCTGATCCTGAAAGAAAAGACAGACTCCATCCTTTTTCCGTAAATCCCATCAGGTTGGCTAGGTCTGGTATCCCCAGTGAATCCAGATGCAGGTCAAATTGCAGCGGACAAGGTTTGTTGCCAGTACAATTGAGCGGGCTGCTGATCGAGCCGGTAAAAGCAATCGGACTATGTTCGAACTGGCCGTTGATTTTGCTCAGCACCAGCGCCGTATCTGTAATTTGCGCGTCTGCCTCCGACATTACCAGCCGGTCTTTCAACCCGGGAATCCACGCCGCGAGGTTTTGCAGGTGCGCCGTGCCGCGAAGCTTGGGCGCGGTAAAGTTGGCCCACGGACCGCTCACATTCAGGTCCACCAGGGCGGACGCCGTTGTGTTCGCAATCTGCGAATGGAAGCCGTTGGTGCGGCCGAACGCGAGAAGTCTTTCCATCGGCACCATGCCCTTGGCACTCACAAAATAGCCGTTGCTATCCAGGCTTCCCTGCACTTCAAGTGTGGTGGAAGGTCCCATTTGCACGGAGAACGCATCAACCGTGAGCGAGCCAGTATCATAAGCAGCGCTGGGAGCAACTGCCGGAGTTGGCTGCGCCGGCGCGCTTGATTTCTTTTTTTTCACCACCGACACTGAGGGGGTGTCGCCCGCGCCGATATGGAACCGCACCGCACTTACGGCGAATGGTTTGTCGCCAGCCGTAGATTGCAGCAGGAATGGCGTGCTCATGCCCGTTCCGTGAAAATCATGAACGCCCACGTGGGAGTGGAAGCCGAAAGCCGCATTCAGATCGCCGGTCGCCGTGAAATCATCAGGCAGCGAACGCCGGGCCTGGCGCGCAAGTGCTGCCAGCAACGAAAGAGGCACCCGGTTCGCGACCAGTGACAGATCGTAATTTTGCGCGCTGGGCGTGGCATGTGCTGTCATCAAGAGTCCGCCCGTTCCCAGAGGCGTGTCACATTTCAGCCCAAGGACACCTTTTGTGTAATCGCCCAGGCAGCGGGTCCGGACTCGTGGCATCGCATTCCGATTGATGTCGAACCGGCGGAAGCTATCCACGTCGGCGGTGGCATTGATGCGCAGGTCGGCCAGCGGACCGGCAATTTCCGCGGTCACATCCAAAGCGCCCCGCCATCCTTTGTCCTGTCCCAGCACCAGCCGCGTGAATTGCCCTAGCTGCGACTTCTCCCATGAAACCTGAAGCTTCACCGGCATGTCACGTAAATTGGCGGAGCGTTTCACGTCTCCTTCCACTCGCACCGTGCCTGTATCGTTCAGGTTCATGTCCG
>DATCAX010000564.1:0-2869 GCA_036512375.1 Candidatus Angelobacter sp.
CATCGACCAGAAGGGCCTGCTGTTCATTCCGCACGTGGTGACAGTGCCGGTCGGGGCAACGGTGGATTTCTTGAACAGTGACAGTGTCGCTCATAATGTTTTCTGGACTGGGATCGGCGGCAATAAAAAGCTGGGACACAACCTGGGGACTTGGCCCAAGGGTGAAAAGCGCAGCTTTAAGTTCGATAATCCGGGCGTTGTATCTGTTCTGTGCAATGTGCACCCGGAGATGTCGGCCTACGTGGTAGTGGTACCAACTTCGTACTATGCCACCACCGATGCCAGTGGAGCCTACACCATCCCGAACGTTCCAGACGGCGCTCACAACGTTACCGTGTGGCACGAAGGTATGAAGCAGCAATCAAAACAGATCACTGTTACTGGAGCCACCACGGCGGACTTCACCGTAGCAAAATAAACCGAACCTGCAACGCAGAGCATAGCAGTATGAAGGCCCGATGATGCGGAAATGAGGAACCATGCCCGACGAACACAATAAAGAAACGATGGGAAGGGCCCCCGGTGACATGGATCGCCGCCAGTTCTTTATCAAGCTGGGCGCAACCTCGCTGGCCGTAGCCGGAGTGGGCGCGTGTGTCTTTGGAGTGCAGTATCTCTCTCCCAGCGTACTCTATGAACCGTCACCGATTGTGAACGCCGGTATGCCCGAGCATTACCCCATTGACTCAGTTACGCTGGATCCGCGCTATGGGATCTTTGTGGTTCGTCTGCCGGAAGGCTTCTATGCCATGAGCGCCATTTGCACCCATCTTGGCTGCCTCTCCGTATGGAAGCCGGAGGCGGGCGTGATCGCCTGCCCCTGCCATGGCAGCTCTTTTCAACGAGACGGCAAGGTTATTGCCGGCCCGGCGCCGCGGCCCCTTCCATGGCTGAAAATGTGGACGAGCGACGAAGGCAGTCTGATGGTCGACCGTGGCAGTCCGGTTCCGTCAGAAAGCGAATATGTGCGGGCTTAAAACATGCCAAACCAACCAAAGACATCAGCCGACGGCGCCATCCGAAATCCTCTGATCGCTCTGGCTCGATGGGGCGAAGAGTTCAAGGAAATCTTCACCGCGCGCGTGAGCGAGCGGCAGCTTGGGTTTCGTTACACCTGGTATCTGGGCGCGCTGACTCTGGGCACTTTCACTATTCAGATAAGCACTGGCATCCTGCTCATGCTCTATTACCACCCCTCCATTCCTCAGGCTTACGCCGACATGAAGGACCTGCATTTTGCGATCTCATCCGGCATGTTCTTGCGCAACCTGCACCGCTGGTCCGCGCACGCCATGGTGCTGCTGGTGTTTTTGCACATGGCTAAGGTGTTCTATAGGGGCGCCTACCGTCCTCCACGCGAGCTGAACTGGATCGTTGGTGTATTTCTGCTTCTGATGACGTTGCTGCTTAGCTATACCGGCTACCTGTTGCCATGGGACCAGTTGTCCTACTGGGGCACTACCGTAGGTTCGAATATCATGTCTTCCATTCCCATCATTGGCAACAAGCTGCGCTTCATCCTGCTGGGAGGAAACAGCGTAAATGCCAATGCGCTGATCAGGTTCTATGTGCTCCACACGGTGATTTTGCCGCTCGCCGTCATTCTGCTCGTCGTCATCCACCTCTGGAGGCTGCACAAAGACGGCGGCATGCATTCCGAACCTGTAGAAAAATCGGGAGAGAAGCCATGACCGGCCCCGACGGCAAGATGCTGGTTGCGCGCCAGGACCAGCCACCGCAGGAAGAACGTACGCTCTCTTACTGGGAACTGTTGTTCCGTGAAGTGATTTTGATTGAAGTTCTGATGGTCGTCCTCGTGTGGATCGCATTGCGCTGGAATGCTCCTCTGGAACAGCTCGCCGATCCTACGCATACACCCAATCCAGCCAAGGCCCCCTGGTACTTCACCGGACTCCAGGAGCTGCTGCATTATTTCCCACCGTTCGTGGCCGGAATCATCCTTCCTGGAATAATTGTTCTCGCTCTTATCGTCATTCCTTTCTTCAACGTGAATATCCAGGGAGAAAACCTCTGGGCCAGCAAAAAGTCGTGGCGGCTGGTAATTCTGGGAATCGTGGTGGCTGCACTTACCGGGCTTCTGATCCCTGTCCACTCCTGGGATACCTTGGCGCCAGTGTGGATCGTCGGGCTCTTCATGGTTCTAGCGGCGCAAAACGCCAATCGGCCGGGCCAAGGCTTTCGTAGCTGGCTGGGATCCAAGCCGCTCTCTTTCTGGATCATGACCTGGTTTCTTATGGAAGCGGCCACTTTAACTGCAGTAGGTACGTTCTTTCGCGGCCCGGGATGGTCCTGGGTCTGGCCCTGGAGGAACTGATTGAGCTTGCGCGACCGATTCCGCTGGTTACAACGCACTTTTCTGGGGGATTTCACGCGTCGCTTCGCCTGCGCGAGCCTGGTGCTGACGGTTTCCCTCGCTATTGCTCCCACAAAAGAATTCTTCAACCAGTGGCGGCATTACCAACGGCAATTTCTCAATCTTGTCAGCAGCCGGCCGGACAGCGTCGCCCTGCAGCACCGTTTTGAAGGCGGCATTCATCAGATATGGATTCCCGAGATGGGCGTTGTGGACCGCTGTTCGACGTGCCACCTGGGTTTGAAGGAAGCCAGCTTATCCGATGTGCGCCAGCAACCATTTCGGCTCCATCCGCCAATTCCACACTCGCTTACTGAATTCGGCTGCGTTACCTGCCATCGTGGGCAAGGTGCGGCTACCACAGTGGAAGAAGCGCATCGCAGCACCAAGGCTTGGGAGCAGCCTATCCTGCCGGCAAAGTACCTGGAGTCTTCTTGCGGACAGTGTCATCTGGGTCCATTGAAGGGTGCGCCGAAGCTTAATCTCGGACGCCAA
>DATCAX010000565.1:0-2883 GCA_036512375.1 Candidatus Angelobacter sp.
AAAATAAAAGGGACTCCCTGCAACTCAATCTAACGAACGCCCTCGACGAATGGAGGGCGTTCGTTTTTGAGCAGCTCGTCTTCCCAGTCCGTTACCGCGGGCTGGTGAGAGTTCTATCCACAAAATTCAAGCACACGCAAAAATGAGCGACCGCGCCGTTTAGCGCAGCCGCTCATACCACCGCCTCCGGAAACGGCCATCGAGGAAAGGAGTTCAAATTCTTACCCGACGTCCGTTTCCAGAGGGCTTTACCCACCTAGGAGAACATCCCTCATTGAAAGATCGCTGTAAGAAAAGTTTCTTGCAGAGATTTTTGCTGTGTCAGCCGCTTTTACTCATCTTTACGAAAAGCTGAGTTTGCTTCCGCGATCACCTTCAGGCGAAACGCAGAACCTTTTCAGGACGGTAAAGCCGCTCATAGAGTTCGGAATATTTCTCGGCCATCTTCTTGGCGCTGAAGTTTTCCCGCGCCTGTTGCACACAATTCGCCGGGCTGATACTGGAGAGTTGCTGCAACGCCGCGACCGCGTGTTCCACGCCTTCCACCAAAAATCCGGTTACGCCTTCTCTCACAACGTCTGGAAGCGCGCCACGGCGGAACGCGATCACCGGAGTGCCTGAAGCCGCTGCTTCCATTGCCACCAGAGAACTGGTTTCTTCAGCCTGACTGGTAATCAGCAAAGCCCGGGCCTGCCGCAGCAGACGACGCTTCAATTCCGCCGGCGGTGCAGAAACGAACTCGGCATTCGGTACGATTCGCAGCAGTGGAACCACTTCCCTCCCAAAGTATTGTTGGTGATAGGAAAATGGATAGACCTGCCCGGCAATGGTGATCGGCAATCCCGCCTTGCCAGCGATCTCCAGCGCAAGATGCGGCGCTTTTTCTTCACAGATGCGCCCTAGCCAGAGCAGCCCTTCCCGGCTATGGTTAAGTTCAGCGGCATCATCGCCGGCAAAACAATCCAGGGCGATCCCATTGGGAACCACGCCGGCCAGCGCAGCCAGGTCAGCAAAACTTCGCGCCTGCGAATCAGAGACGCAATTAAACTTCACGTTCTCTGGAACGCCATAAAAGCTTCCCGCAGGATAAAAGCTGCGCGGCAAGTGCAGCGTTGCCAGCACCGGGGTATCGAACTCGCCGGCCCGCTGCCAGAAACTTCCAGACATGTCATGGATCAGATCGAATGGAAGCCCTTCACGCTCACGTCGTCGCACAAAGTCCACCACGCGGTCCTCATGCTCGATCCGCCGTCGCTCGTAGTCGTCAGGTTGTGTGCACGGCTCGCCGGTGGAGAACAGATTGCCGCTTACGCGTGATCCCGCTGAAGCTGCCACTGTGGTGTGTGTGCCTCTGCGCGTCATTTCACGCTCCAGCGTCCATAAAACCTGTTCCGCGCCACCGGCTGATTGGTCAAAAACCTGGAGCAGGGGATACGCGACATAAAGAATCCGAGGCATCTCTCTTTAAGATGCAAAATCAAGAAGATGCAAAATCAGGCAGATGCAAAGTAGTGCTTTGCTGACTAAACGGTCGACAGTTATACTCCGCTCTTGCTCTTCAGAGTGCAGAAACTGCGGAAAACAGAATTTCGGCGGATGGGCTGAGTTCCGGCGGAACAATACCGATTATGGACATTCTACGGGCTGAAATCGAGCACCTCTATGCCAGGGGTACACTCCCTGCAGAAGTAGCGGTGCATGCACGGCACGCGTTTCGGGAATTCCACGAAGCCCTAACGCTCGGGCAGGTCCGCGCAGCGGAAAAGATTGGCGGCCAATGGCGGGTCAATACCTGGGTAAAACAAGGTATCCTGCTGGGCTTCCGTCTTGGGGAACTGGAGGAGTCAGGCAGCGGCGCTTTGAGCTTCGTTGATAAAGATACCTTCCCCGCCCGCCACTTCGGCGTGGCCGACCGTGTCCGCGTGGTGCCGGGCGGGTCATCGATCCGGAGTGGGGCTTACATTGCGCCAGGCGTGATCTGCATGCCGCCGATGTACGTAAACGTGGGCGCTTACGTGGACGAAGCAACGCTGATCGATTCCCACGCGCTCGTCGGATCCTGCGCGCAGATTGGAAAGCGTGTGCATCTGAGCGCAGCGGCCCAGATCGGCGGCGTGCTGGAACCGGTGGGCGCTTCACCGGTGATCATTGAAGATGATGTCCTGGTTGGCGGGAACTGCGGCGTGTATGAAGGAACGCAAGTGCGTAGCGGCGCCGTGCTGGGCGCAGGCGTGATTCTTACCCGAGCCACTCCCGTCTATGACATCGTGCGCGAACAGGTGTACCGCTCCACCGCAGAGGCCCCTCTCGTCATCCCTGAAAACGCCGTCGTGGTGCCGGGATCGCGTGCCATCACCAAAGGAAAAGCCGCAGAATGGGGGCTTTCACTTTACACGCCGGTCATCGTAAAGTATCGCGACGAAAAGACCCAGGGATCGATTGAACTGGAGGACCTGCTGCGATGAAGACAAGTTCCCCAAACCAGAGTCGTTTACTGATCGCATTTCTTGCGCTGGCCGGAGTGGCAGCGATTCTCTGGTCCGTAGCTCACTATACCGGTGCGCCCATCGATTCGCGAATACTGGCGGTTTCCCGCTGGATCGCCCTGGCAGCGTTCTGCGGCTATGCATGGTTCCGGCGCTCCTTAACCACGTGGATTATGGTGGGAATTCTGCTGGGCGCTGAATTCGGCCATGACGTTCCCGAACAGGCCAAGCAGCTTCAGGTACTAAGCGCTATCTTTCTGCGGCTCATCCGCAGCATCATTGCGCCGCTGATCTTCTCCACGCTCGTGGTTGGAATCGCAGGCCATTCCAACCTGAAGCAGGTCGGGCGTATGGGCATCAAGGCCCTTCTTTATTTTGAAATTATCACCACGCTCGC
>DATCAX010000566.1:0-5910 GCA_036512375.1 Candidatus Angelobacter sp.
CGTGCCTGGGCACAACCACCGGTTCAGGCCGCGCTTTTCTTATCAATGCATTTTCATTCTTCGGCGTGATCCTGTTTCTCTATCATTGGAAGCCCGCGAAAGTGGAACCGCGCAATGCAACCACAACGTTCATGGGCGCTATCACCATCGGGCTGCGGTATGCGCGGCAGGAACCGCGCATCCGCACAGTGCTGGTGCGCACCTTGCTGTTTTCTGTTTTCGCCAGCGTGTTCTGGGCATTGCTGCCGCTGATCGCCCGCAAGTTCGGTGCGGAAGGCTTTGGCACAATGCTGGCATTCTTCGGACTGGGCGCTCTCGTCGGCGCCGGAGTTCTGGCGCAGGCGCGACGGCATCTTTCGCCTGATGCGATCATCGTTTACGCAACGTTAGTTTTTGCCGTCGGGCTTTGCGGGCTGGTGCGGTCGCCTTCGCTCGCGGTGGCGTCAGCGTTCTCTGCCGCTGCGGGATTGGCATGGATCAGCATTCTAGCCACACTGAACCTGGCGGCGCAGACTGCCGCTCCTGCCTGGGTACGCGCACGCGTCATCTCTATGTACGTGCTTGTCCTGCAAGGCGGACTGGCTCTGGGCAGCGCAGTTTGGGGAGCGATGGCCTCAAGCTCCGGCGTTCAGTTCACTCTTACATTCGCAGCCGCCGCGCTTACGGCCGGCCTTCTGCTGGCGCCGTGGTATCGTTTACAGCAACCCACGAATCGTTGAACGAGAGAACAGGAGAACCAAAATGAAACATCTGAGAAATCTTTGCTTGCTCGCGCTGGTCTGCCTCGCCATAGGCGCGTACGGCCAGACACCTGCAGCTACGCCCGCTACGACACCTGCAACCCAGGCGAAGAAGATTGCGCCCCCGACCATTGCATCAGCTATCGACCAGCAAATCGGCATCATCGAAAAGGAATTTGTTGATGCCGCCGAGGCCATGCCCGATGACAAGTTTAATTTCGCACCCGGCACCCTCAACATTCCCAACAGTGAATACAAGGGCGTAAAAACTTTCGCCGAAGAGGTAAGGCACGTCGCTGCTACTAACTACCTGCTATGGGGCGCAATCACCGGCGACAAATCTCCAATTGAATCCAAAGAAGATAATGGTCCATCTTCGCTGAAGACCAAGGCGGAGATTGTGAAATATTTGAAAGACTCTTTCGCGCTGGGACATAAAGCCGCGAAGTCTCTTACCGCAGAAAGTGCAATCGCCCAGGTTCCCAGCCCGTTTGGCCAGGGACAGGTAACCAAGCTCTTCTGCGCCACATTCACCGTGGCCCACGCCTTTGACCATTACGGGCAGATGGTGGAATACCTGCGCATGAACGGCATCATTCCGCCAGCCAGCCGTGGAAACTAGAACACTTGCGGGAAACGAACCTACATAAGCACGGAGGAAAACCTCTCCGTGCTTTTCTTTTGATCGCCGTTGGCGAGCGCTCCTATGGTGCCTACGATGCGCTCGTGATATCTTTCTTCCGCGCTTCGATTGAATCCGAGGAGGTTCCACAATGAAAGAGATGAGAACGTTGTGCCTGCTGGCCAGCTTAACAATATCTGTGAGCGCGTTTGCGCAGGGCGGAACAAAGACGGCCACACCGAGCCCAACGCCTGCGGCATCACCTGCGGCATCACCCGCATCATCATCGGCACCCCAAGCCCAGCCCACACCCGCGCCGCTCTTGACCATCGCTGCAATCGTGGAGCGCCAGGTGAGCGGTTATGAGAAGAATGTGGTGGAAGCGGCTGAAGCAATGCCCGAAGACAAGTTCAATTTCAGCCCTGCCAGCCTCAACATTCCCGGCAGCGCGTATAAAGACGTGCGAACCTTCGCCCTGCTGGTAAAGCATACCGCCACCGCCAACTATCGTTTCTGGACCACGTTGACGGGCGAGAAGATGCCGGAAAACATCAAAGGCCCCAACGGCCCTGATGAGCTGAAGACCAAGGCTGAAATCATCCAGTTCCTGAAGGACTCCTTTGCCGTCGGACATCGCGCTGCCAAGACCTTGACTCCTGAAAACGCGGCCGAACAGCTCCCCTTCTTTCGCGGCACCGCAGCCCGTCTCTACATAGCCTCAGGCGCGGTAATCCATGACGCCGACGAATATGGCCAGATGATCGAATATCTGCGCATGAATGGCATTGTGCCGCCGGCAAGCCGAGGCAATTAGAATTCTCAATCGGAATGACGCGGAGGCCGCGCGGCCTCCGCTTTTTCTTTAGCTTGAGTCGCTATAATCAAGTTTTCTCTAATCTCTGCAACTTCTTTCCTGTTAACCATCCCGATACTTAGACCTTTCTCATTCAGGACTAAGCTGCTACGCTAAGGTGCTCTGGAAGATCGCGCCGCTCGAAAAATTGGCCGATTCCTTTTTTACTAGCAGGCCTCCGCTGCTCGCTTCCCAGGTCCTGGCCGAACTGGGTCCCGTTCTAACGGGTGAGCGAGACCTTTCTCAGACCGCCAATGGCGCTCTGGAAGTGGTGATGGCGGCAATACGCGCCGGCTCAGGCGCGCTGTTTCGCTATCAGGAAAAACCGGCCATGCTGGCCTCCATAGCAGCCCAGGGCTTCGTCGTCTTCCCCCAGACCGCCGTCTTCCCGCTCCTGCCCAAACATGTGCATGCTCTAACCAATGTCACCGGGCCGCAGAGGATTTCGCGCGAACGCTGTGACACGTTCTTAAGCTCCACGGGAAACATCTCCAGCGTGTGGTTCAGGTGCATCGCGCCGTTGAAGGTCCATGGCAAGCTGATTGGCGCGCTGCTGCTGGGCGAACGCGAAGCCGGCGCCGAGTACACGCCGGAAATCCTGAAGCAGATTGGCGACCTTGCGCCATTCATTGGGCTGGCTATGTACAACCACCAGCTCATGATGTCGCTGGAAGAGCGCACGGCCGATAACCTGAAGCTGATCGCGTCAGTCCACTCTTTCTGGGACGACGCGCTGGCTGCTTTTGCCGCCACCATCGACGTGAAAACCGTGCAGATGCACGGGCACTCGCTCCGCGTGGGCCGTTACGCCGCCGGCATGGCGGAAGGCATGGGCATGAGCGCCGCCGAGGCCGGCGAGATGCGTGCGGCCGGCTATCTGCACAACATCGGTATGGTCACCGTGGACAAGCATCTGCTGAGCAAGCCAGGCGCCCTTGAGCCCGGCGAATTTCAGGAGATGGCCGACCATACTGTGCAGGGGCATCGCATCGTCTCTACCGTGCAGTTCCCCTGGCCCAAGATTCCCGAGGTTGTGCGATCGCACCACGAGCGCGCCGATGGTTCCGGCTATCCTGACCACCTGCATAATGACGAAGTCTCGTTGCCCGTGAAGATTGTGGCCGTGGCGGATACGTTTGACGCCATGCTGAGCGAGCGTACGTACCGCAAGAAGCTTTCCCTGGGTGAAGCTGCCGCGCAATTGAGCTGGCTGGCGCCCGCCAAACTGGATGGCCAGGTTGTACATTCGTTGCTGGTGCAGTTGCGCCGTGATGCTGTGAGCCATGTCTCGCCCACGCGGCCATGGGCGTCTTCCGGCTACGAAACCAGGACGAGAAAGCTTTTCCTTGATCCCAGCGTAGCCTGCAACATCTCGCCAACGGACATCGATCATATGGTTTCCGAGCTGAACCGCCGCATGAACCGTGGCCGCGTTACCCTGGCGTAATCTGGTTTTCTCCACAACTTTTGCGTAGCCTGGGGTTAGTATCCCTGAACAGAAGAGTTCCTGGAGTGTCTATGCCCGCTGTGCGTAAGCAATTGATTCTGCTGGGCCTTGTTTTGCTTGTTTCTACTGCCGTGCTGTTTGCCGGCGACAAAAAATCCAAATCGAAGCACCCAGACTCCAATGCCGCCGTGGCGCCGGTGCAGATGCAGATGGAAGATGACAAGCGCATCGTCCACGCGCTGAATCGCTTTACTTTTGGCGTGCGTCCTGGCGAGGTGGAGCGCGTTCAGGCTGAAGGCCTGGACAAGTGGTTTGATGAGCAGCTTCATCCGGACAAAATTGATGACGGCGCGGTCGAGTCGCGGCTGGCGCCCTTCCGCACATTGAAAATGAGTACCAAAGAGATGGTGGAGAACTTTCCACCGCCGCAGGTGCTGAAAGCTATTGAGAACGGACGCATGTCCATGCCGCACGATCCCGCGAAAAAAGCCGTCTATGAATCACGCATGGCTGCGTACCAACAACGCCAGCAGAATAAAGAAGACAAAGCCGCTGCCGGCGATGCCGCGGTAAACAGCCCTGAGATGGCCGCGGCCAAAGCGCAGCCAGCAATCGTTACGCAAGCCGGCGCAGATTCCAGCAATGCGTCGATGGAAATGCGAGCTGGGAAAACCGCTCCGCTTTCCGCTGGCCAGAAGAAAGAACAACAGAAGCTCGAAGACGCCATGTACGCCGATCTGGATACAGATCGCCTTTTGAAATTGCCACCCGATGAGCGTTACAAAGCGATCCTGAAAATGCCCGTGGACGAACGGCTCGATCTGGCAAAGACTTACAAAGGCCCCCGCGCCATGCAACTGGTCGATGACATGAAGCCGGAGCAGCGCGAAACCGTGGAGGCGATGATCCAGCCGCAGGCCGTGCTGGGGGAGTTGGCTGAAGCCAAGCTGTTGCGCGCGATTTACAGCAATCGCCAGCTTGATGAAGTGATGACTGATTTCTGGTTCAATCACTTCAATGTCTTCATCGGCAAAGGACCGGACCGCTACATGGTCAACGCTTACGAGCGTGAAGTAATCCGTCCGCACGCGCTGGGGAAATTCAAGGACATTCTGGCTGCCACGGCCAAGAGTCCCGCCATGCTCTTTTATCTGGACAACTGGCAGAGCGTGGGCCCTGACTCTGAGCTGGCATTGTATGGTCCACAGAATCGTGGCGGACGCCGTGGACGTTTTGCGCGGCCTCGTCCGCAGCAGGGCAAGAACCGTCCCAGCGGCCTCAACGAAAATTACGCACGAGAGATCATGGAACTGCACACGCTCGGCGTTGACGGTGGCTATACACAGAAAGACGTAACGGAGCTGGCCAAAGTGCTTACCGGATGGACAATTGAGCAACCGCAGCTTGGCGGCAGCTTCAAGTTCAACGAGCGCGCGCATGAGCCGGGCAACAAGAATGTGCTGGGCCACAAGGTCGGCGAGCATGGAGAAAAAGAAGGCGAGGAGATGCTGGACGTTCTCGCCCATCATCCATCGACCGCCAAATTCATTTCGCGCAAGCTGGCAATGCGCTTTGTCTCGGACAATCCCCCACAGGCTCTGGTGGACAGGATGGCGGAAACCTTCCTGAAGAAAGATGGCGACATTCGCGAAGTACTGCGGACGCTTTTCCACTCGCCTGAATTCTGGGCGACAGATGCCTACCGCGCCAAGATGAAAACGCCATTTGAGTTTGTCGCTTCCGCCGCGCGCGCTTCCGGCGCCGACATTCAGAATGCACAGCCGCTGGTGGGAACGTTGAACCGCATGGGCATGCCGCTTTATGCCATGCAGCCTCCAACGGGCTATTCCATGAAGGCCGAAGCATGGGTGAACTCGTCGGCACTGCTCAACCGCATGAACTTTGCGCTGCAGCTTGGCTCCGGCAAGTTTCCGGGAACGTCGCTGGATCCGCAGGGACTCATTCCCGGGCCTGCACCGGCAGATTCACGTGCCGCACTGGCGACGCTGGAACAATCTATTCTGGCGGGCGATGTATCACCGCAGACCCATGCCGTGATGCAGAAACAATTAGGCGATCCGCAGATTGCCCAGCGCAGGCTGGACGACGCGGACAAGAAACCGAACTACGGCGCGATCGCCGGGTTGATTATGGGCTCACCGGAATTTCAACGAAGGTAAGGAAGAAACCATGTCCATTACTCGCAGAGTTTTCTTAAAGAATGGTGCGCTTGCCATTGTGGGCACCA
>DATCAX010000567.1:0-6294 GCA_036512375.1 Candidatus Angelobacter sp.
TTGCCGGAGAAGTTGCAGTCGAGCCGAAACAAACGATCGTCTTGCCGTCGGCCAGCATCAGAGGATGCCATTCGATGGTCTTACCCAGCAATGGTTCGAAGGTTCTATGGCGATAAAGCTTCTTGTCCGAAGCAAAGCCCAGTAGGCCGCCGCTCCGCGAAATATGCCGGCGCTCCAGATCGTCAAGGTTTGATGTGTACAGAACTTCCTTTTTGTCGGGAGTAAGTTCCACATCTTCCACGTCAAATTCCGGCGCATCAATCCAATGCGGCGTGAGCAGGCTTGCTGGTCCGCCGTTAGAGGAGACGACATAAAGATGGTTGTGCCCATCCTGCTCGGAGCAAAAAACAATCTTGCCTCCGGCCGCAAACTTCAACGACTCACTCGCAAACGGCGGAAGCGAATCATTCATCTCCTTGCCGCTGTGCCAGAGTTCGCGAGCCTCTATGTGCAAAACGGGCCCGGCTGCGCGCAGGCTTTCAACGTGAGGCGGCAGAGTGGTTTCAACGATAGCCAGCCAGATGGCCCAGGGCTGCGGGCGTTGCGGAATCAGCGGCAGATGGTTTTCTGCTCCGGGCGTACGGATGAAAATCAGCTGCCTGCCGTCGGGCGACCAACGCGGCGCGGAATCGCGGTCAACGCTGGGTGCAACGTAACGCACGCGCTGCTCTGTAAGATCGAAAATGACGATAAACGCATTGTCTTTTCTACCTGTCCTGAACGCGAGATGTTTTCCGTCAGGCGACCATTGCGGCTCACTCTCTTCACCGCGCAGTTCTGTCAACTGGCGCGCAGGTTTGTCGGCAATAACATTGGAGATCCAAAGATGATTCTTGGGCCCCACCCAGACCGCGGTTGTGCCATCGGGCGAAAGCTGGATGTCCTCGCAATCTTCCTCCGCGCAGCCCATATCGCCCAGCAGCCGTGGCTTCCCTGTTTCCACGTCCGCCGCCCACACCTGCTGCCTGGGTTCCTTTGTCTCCGTCGATGGATTGGCGACATGCCCTTCGCTGCTCACTTCAGATCCGCGAGCAAAGACAACGGTCTTGCCATCCGGCGTGAGCTTTACGGCAAAAATATCCTGGCCATCGTCACCTTGATAGTGCGTGACCTGCCGCGCAGCGAAGTCAGGCGCGTCCGCAATCCACACGTTGCGCTCGCCTTTGCTGTCAAACACCCATGCAATGCGGTTGACCTTCGCCGCCGAGGTCAGTGCCGTCGGAAATGGCGAACTCATCACTTGTTCCAGAGTGAAGCTGGGTTTAGTAAAGTTGGTTTTTTGCGCGAAGGAGGAGACGGCAAAGATCAGAATGAGCAGAGGGAGTCGAAGAAGTTTCATAAAGCCGACATCATACCAGCCCGCGTTGGTTATCTCGGCGAGCTAACGCTAGCGTGGTTTTTCCAGATAGTTGCACACCAACTCCGCGCATGCTTCCACAAACTGCTGTTCTTCGAAAGTGAAGGTGTTGGCAAAATAGCTGTTGATATCGATCTCTCCGTAAAGCGCGTTCTGAACAAAGACAGGGACCACGATCTCCGACTTCACCAGCGCCGAGGAAGCCTTATAGCGCGAGTCGTCCGCGGCATTGTTAACGACCACGGTTTTTCTGGTGGAAGCTGCGTCGCCGCACAAGCCTTTATCCAGGGAAACGTTTTCGTGCGGCTCAAAGCTGCCCACATGCGGTCCCAGAAGCAGGCTGCCCGGGCGCGACTTATCCACCAGATAAAATCCCACCCAGTTGTAGCGCGTCATGGTGTCATGCAGCCGCTGGACGATCGCGTCCATCAGCGCGTCCACGGTGCGTGCAGACTGCGCAACATACCCAAAATCTTTGAGCAATTCTTTGTGCTTGGACATTTCTATGGCACGGACCTGCGTCAACCCATGGATGGCCCTGCTGCCTTTATATCTTCAGCACCCTCAGCAGGCAATGTCATTGTGGGTTCATTTCAGGGTACGAAAGCGCAGCGAAGCCAGCAAGAGGACACCGACTTCAGCTTAGCGTTTCTTCTCCATGTACTTCCCCACCAGCTGTGCCACCTCTTCCGCGAAGGTCTGCTCTGCTTTGGTAAAAGTGTTGGCAAAGTAACTTTCAATATCAAGTTCCGCCACCAGGTCGTTCCGGGCCAGAATGGGGACGACCATGTTCGCCTTCACAATTTCCGATCCCGAAAGATATCGCGGATCGTTGGCTACGTCATTCGCGACCACGGTCTTGCGTGTGGTGGCGGCAGCGCCGCACAGTCCTTTGTTGATCGGAATGCGCACGTTGGGACTGAAGCTGCCGACGTAAGGGCCCACCACCAGCATTCCCGGATCGGCCTGATCCACCAGATAAAAGCCGACCCAGTTGTAACGTGCCAGTTCTTCATGCAGACGCTGTGAAATATGGCTCATGAGCGCCGATGCGGTCGTGGCGCCTTCAGCAAAAAGACGGAACCCTTGCAGCAGTTCCTGGTGTTTTGACATGTTTTGTTGGTCCTGGGCCTTCTAAAAGATTGCCTTTGTTATACCTTTCCGGGCACGTGGGGATCAATGTTATTTTGGCGGTGCGACCACGCTCTTGTTGATGAAGGCCGGTTTACTTCTATATCTGCGGTGCGTCCAATTTGTAAACATCCGCTCCACCCTTTACCCTTGATTGAGACAGCCTATGAAGATTTCTCGTTTCCGCAAGCTCGCAGTTGTCATTGGATTTTTCTCGATCGCCTTCACCCTCCACGCTCAGGACATCGCTTCTTTCGAGAAGCGGATCACGGTTAAGAAGCTGGCCAACGGCCTGACCATCGTGCTCATGGAACGTCCTGAAGCCCCGGTCTTTTCGTTCTATACACGAGTCAATGCCGGCTCAGTCCAGGAAGTCCTCGGCATCACCGGACTGGCGCACATGTTTGAGCACATGGCGTTCAAGGGCACGCATGAGATCGGGACCACAAACTGGCCGGCAGAAAAGGTGGCGCTGGAAAAAGTGGAAACCGCCTACGCCGCATATCTGAAAGAGAACCTGAAGGAAGTTGGGCGTGACGAAAAGAAGGTCGCCGAACTTGAGAAGGCGTGGCAAGCCGCCGCGGCAGCCGCCGACGAGTTCGTCGTCCCCAACGAGTTTGGTGAGATCGTGGAGAGCCAGGGCGGCGTCGGACTCAACGCGTCCACTGACCGCGACGAAACCACTTACTACTACTCATTCCCGCAAAACCGCCTGGAGCTGTGGGCTTACCTGGAGTCACAGCGTTTTCTGGAACCGGTGATGCGCCAGTTCTATAAAGAGCGTGACGTAGTGTATGAAGAGCGGCGCATGAGCGTTGATAGTTCTCCCCAGGGCCGCCTTCTGGAACAGTTCCTGCGTGCTGCATTCATCGCACATCCTTATGGACGCCCTGTGATTGGCTGGCCTTCTGACCTGCGCGCCTTTTCCGCGACAGACGCTGCCAATTTCTTCAATAAATATTATGTTCCCGCCAATGTGGTGGTGACGGTGGTGGGTGACGTGAAGGCCGCGGAGGCGATGCCGGTCATAGAAAAATACTTTGGCCGAATCCCCGGACGCCCGGCGCCGGAGCCGTTGCGCACCAAGGAGCCCCCGCAACAAGCCGTGCGCACCGTACTAATCCACGACCGTAGCCAACCAATCTATGTTGAAGGTTACCACCGTCCTGATTTCCGCGATCCTGACGATGCCGTGTATGACGTACTGGCCGACTTGCTTTCCAAAGGACGCACTTCCCGGCTCTACCGTTCGCTGGTGCGCGACAAACGCATTGCCATCGCTGCCCAGGGCGGTTCATTCCCTGGCAGTAAATATCCCAACCTGTTCTTCTTCTTTGCCGCGCCCAGCCAGGGTCGCACGGCGGAAGATATGGCCGCTCCCATCCATGAGGAAATAGAAAAGCTCAAGACCCAGGATGTCACTGACGATGAATTGCAATCCATCAAGACCCGCGCCAAGGCTGATCTGATTCGCGGCCTCGGCAATGATCAGGGACTGGCCTTCCAGTTGGGCGAGTACCAGGCGCTCTATGGTGACTGGCGAGAGCTGTTCCGGCAGATCGACGAAATTGAAAAAGTCACCAAGGCCGACATTCGCCGCGTGGCCAACAAAACCTTCCGCGAGGAGAACCGCACCGTCGCTACTATGGAAACAGGAGCGCCGAAATCGACCCCGCCCGCGCCCGCCAAAGGAGAGCAGAAATGAACAAGGTGAAACTTTTGCTCTTGCTGATTACTGGCTTGGCCATGAATGCGTTTACGCTTAGCGGTGTAGCCCAAAAAGAGAAACCGATTCCACCGAAGGTTCCGCAGGCAACAGCCAAACCGTCTGCCGCCCCCGCAACGTCATGGCAGAAAGTTCCAATTCCACCGCTGCATCAATTCAAGCCCCAGGAGCCGCGCCGGGTGGAACTGCCTAACGGAATGGTCATTTTTCTTCAGGAAGACCATGAACTGCCGCTGATTGATGGCACCATCCGCATCCGTGGCGGATCCCGTGAAGAGCCGGCGGAGAAGATCGGCATGATCGCCCTGTACGCCGATGTGTGGCGCACCGGCGGCACAAAAAACAAAACTGGTGACGAGTTGGATGACTTCCTGGAGGCACATGCTGCTCGCGTAGAAGCTTCAGAAAGCGCAGACTCAACGTTCATTTCCTGGTCATCGCTCAAAGAGAACTATGATCAGGTCTTCCCAGTTGTTCTTGATCTCCTGGAAAATCCGGAGTTTCGCCAGAACAAAATCGATCTGGCAAAGCAGCAGTTTGCCAGCCTGATCTCTCGCCGCAATGACGATCTGGATGAGATTGCCCAGCGCGAATCTACCAAACTGGCGTGTGGCGCGGATAATCCTTACGCCCGTACCGCCGAGTACTCCACCATCGACGCCATCACGCGCGAAGATCTGCTCCAGTGGCACAAGCGCACCATCGCACCGACCAACATGATTCTTGGAATCGCCGGCGACTTCGACTCCGCCGTCATGGAACAAAAGTTGCGCCAGGCCTTCGGCAGCATGCCCAAAGGGGAGCGGTTTGTTCCCGCCAAGATCACTTTCAACCCAACCCAGCCGGGAATGTATTTCGTCGAAAAAGATGATGTTAACCAGAGCTCAATTGAGATGGTTGACCTCGGTATCGACCGCCGCAACCCGGACTACTACGCCGTGTCAGTCATGAATGAGCTGTTCGGCGGCGGGTTTTCCTCTCGGTTGTTCGTGAACATCCGCACCAAACTTGGGCTGGCCTATTCCGTGGGCGGCGGTGTGGGCACGGCCTTTGATCATCCCGGAATCACGCACTTCGCCATGGGTACCAAGAGTGCCACAACCGCAGCTGGTATTGATGCCCTGCGCAAGGAGATGGACAAACTAACGACCGGCACAGTTCAGACGATTGAATTGAAGAAAGCCAAAGACGCCATCTTGAATTCCTTCATCTTTGAGTTTGATTCCAAGCAGAAGGTCCTGGCTGAGCGCATGCGCTATGAGTTTTATGGATTCCCGTCGGACTTTCTTGAGCGTTACCGCGCGGAGATTGAGAAGGTCACGTCCGCTGATGTTGACCGTGTCGCGCGTAAATATGTCCATCCGGAAAAGATGGCGGTGTTGGTTGTTGGCAACGCGAAGGATTTTGACCGCGAGCTCTCAACCTTTGGCAAAGTCACAACCATCGACATCAGCATTCCGCCACCGAAAGTAGGCAAGTGACGAAGACCAAAAAGTCTGGTGCAAGCGAAACGCAGGTGCCCGCTGGGGGCGGTGATATCGTGATCCATCCCTTCTTACGCGACCTCCCATAAGTGCATTCTACTTGAGAAGGTAGAGCCGCTATAGTCGAGCTTAAATCAAATGGACGGACTTGCAACCAAGTCTTATGATGGATCAGCTTCATACGTCTTGGACTATGAAACGCTCATCGTTGCAAGGAGAGTTCGATGGTAAGTACGCCGTTTACGGTTTTTTTTGGTAGTTCAACCGAGAGCGCCACCTTCATGGAGACCGTTGCCGCATGGATTGAACCATTACCCGGGACGAAATTAGTACTTTGGAATAGTCCGGACGCATTCCCCGCTTCTGAGTTTACCCTTGACAGGCTTTTCCAGCTCAGCAAGATGGTCAACGCTGCCGTCTTCATTTTTGGAGAAGATGACAAGATCTGGTATCGAGAAACTCAAGAAACTCAGCCACGAGATAATGTGCTTCTCGAATATGGACTCTTCGCTTCGCGGCTTGGAGTCCGAAATACGCTGATATGTAGGGTGGCCAAGGCTCGGATATCCAGTGACCTTTTGGGACTAACTACAGTT
>DATCAX010000568.1:0-2478 GCA_036512375.1 Candidatus Angelobacter sp.
TACGGTTGCAGCTATCGATGTTGTTTGTTCCCATCACGGAACGGACAAACTTCTGCGCTGTGTAGTTCAGCTCATTGGTGGTCTTGGAGCAGCTGAACATGCCGAAATCGCGCGGATCGCCCCTGGCAATGGACTTCTGGAACGCCGCAATGACGCGGTCCATGGCTTCATCCCAGGAGGCGGGACGATGAGAACCGTTTTCGCGCACCAGCGGCTGAGTCAACCGGCTCTTGGATGGAACGCCCATAAGACCAATCTCCCATCACTTATTCTAGCCCTTCAGACCGGCTCAGCCATCTGCATTGCGCGATGTACCATCACATAAAACATGGGCTGGATACAGGATTATCGCCGTCAAACCTCTCAGAACTCTGACCATCAAAGCGACCCGGAAAGCCAGTTTGCCGCGGCCGCACGTGCGCGTTGGCTGGAGTTGGGCAATGAACTACGCGCCGACGTGGCAGAATTCAACAAACAAGGCACCGACGCTGAGCTGACAGTGGACGGCGAAGACAAATATCGCGTTCGCAACCCCGGTTCAGGGCTGGAACTGGCGCTTACGGCTGATTTCGACAATCACTCCGCCAGCTACGACTACACGGCCATCAACCAGCGCAGCGCGGGCGTGCCGCTTGGCGGCATACTGTCAATGAGGCAATCCCGCCGGGGCGACGTGGAGTTTTATTCCGCTGACGAGCGGCTCACGTCAGAAGAAACCAGGCAGGTATTGCTGGAACCGATGTTGTTTCCAAAACAGTCGGCTACGTAGGCTCAGGCGCTGGCGGCAGTTAAAAGCGCTGAAAGCTCCGCGAGGGTGTGGACTTCATAGTTCGGTGTTGCAGTTCCTGGCTTCGCCGCGCCGGAACCGGGCCTGATGGACCGCCGATTTACCCAGACGTTGCGAATACCAAGAGCATTGGCCGGGGCTATGTCATGGTAGAGACTCTGGCCGGCATGCAGCATCTCTTCTTTGCTCATTCCGCTGCGACGGATGGCTTCCTCAAAGTTTCTGTGTGATGGCTTATAGCTTCGCATCTGTTGCGCGGTAACGACAAAATCAAATGCAACCGGCGCGAGCTTTTTTCGGGTTTCGGCAAAGAGGTCATCGTCGACATTGGAGATGATACCGAGGCGGAAGCGCGTCGCCAGAAACTGAAGTGCGGCAATCGTGTCAATGAAAGGCTTCCAGCGCGTGAGCGATTCAGCAAAGGCACTGCTCTGTGTCGCGGAAACTTCTATGCCGAGTCGACGACCAATTTCCTCGGCGGTCTGCGCTAAAATCTGCCGGTATGGCAGGTAGGGGCCGGATTCAAGTTCGGCTTCGATCTCGCCATAGAGCTCCAGTATCTGCGTGTCGGGGACGCGGCCGCCATTGCGGGAGAATAGTGGACGCAGAGCCTCCAGCATGCCATTTTCCCAGTCAATCAAAGTGCCGTAGCAATCGAACGTGATGAGGCGGATGGATTCCAGACCCATGCTGCAAGAATAATGTTGGCAGTGCGGGTCTGTCGATGACATTTGTGGCTACCAAAGACTTAGGGGTGGAATCAGCGCGGGTTCTTCCCATGAGGACGGCCAAGGCTGCATACTACAGGGTGATGCTTACGCCTGTTTCAGACGGTCCTTTTGCCGTGCTTACGCTGATTGCGGCGCCGGCCGTGTTCACCAACGCATCTTCCGTTCTAGCGCTGGGAACCGGCAACCGGCTGGCCCGCGTGGTGGACCGTACGCGAACGCTGGTGAAAGACCTGCACGGCGCAGAGATTGACTCGGCCACGCGTACCTTGTGGGTAAGCCATCTGGGACGGCTGGAAAAGCGCGGTGGGTTGCTGGTGCGTGCGATGAGTTTTTTTTACGGCGCGATTGGGTGCTTCGCCGGGGCCAGCGTCGTCTCCATTCTGGGCGCCAGCACGGTTTCCACACAATATAGGTGGCCCTTTCAAGCCATTGTGGTCATCAGCTTCCTGCTGGGAACAGTCGGATTCGTGGGCCTGGCGGTGGGGTGCTCACTGCTGGTGAACGAAACGAGGCTGGCGCTGCGTTCGATTTACGAAGAAGCGCAGCTGGCGCGGAGCGGGTTCAAATAGCATGTAGCGGTCAGTTGCTGCCTACGGCGGCAATCTTCATCTTTTGCAATTCTTCCCTGTCGGCTTCTGCCGGGCAGTTCGCTCGCAGCTTGCTGTAATAGCTTTTTGCCTTGCCCGAATTGCCGGCCATCTGCGCGGCTGCAGCTGCGCCATAAAGATCGTTAAAACGGTTCGGCGAAACCTTGAGAACAGATTCGTACTCACCCAGCGCCTGGGCCGGCTGATTCAGCTCCATCAACATGTCAGCAAGCATCTCCCGCGCCGGCACAGTAAAGCCGCCGGGATCTTCTTTGTCCTGCTTGTCCGCTGCGGTGCGCATACGCTTCACAGCTTTTTCGTGCTCGCCTTTGGCAAAAGAGACCCAGGCTTCAACTTCCTGACGGCGGTAACC
>DATCAX010000569.1:0-2196 GCA_036512375.1 Candidatus Angelobacter sp.
ACACGTTCGCCACGAAGGTTTTGGCCGCAAAACCGGTAATCTGTCGCTCGTCATGCGCACCTTGGGCCATTCCAACGCGCAAACGGCTATGATCTACCAGCATCCGAGCATGGAGGATGTGCGCGAAGTTGTGAACGCACGTCCAATTGCCGCAGGGCCGAAAGCGGGACCCGTCCTAGTACGTCACAATCCACGTCACACGGGGAAAAACTGACGAAATGGCACACGCGCAAGTAGTTGATTCAATGGTGGGCCCGGAGGGATTCGAACCCCCAACCAAGGGATTATGAGTCCCCTGCTCTAACCGTTGAGCTACAGGCCCTGATTTTTTGTAACTCTTTTATTTTGTTTCTATTGTACCGCTTACTCGCGAGGTACTTTTAGTGCGGGCTATTCAGCTGGTGTGAGTTACGGTTTCAGCACGGTTTCATATGGCTTTTGGCAAGCTGACAGAACTGCACCACCGCTGCATGCTCCAGAGTATCGAACATAGCGGAAAGTAGCCACTCTGGAACGTTACGCTGCTCGCGGCTGCTTCCAAGGGAATACTCCGTCTGGTGGGGCTGCGTTTATCGAGGCATGGTTGAAAGATTCTGAAAGACTGGTCGAAGCTCGGTGGACGAATGTGAAGCACGGCAGTTACAACATCGCCTTTCTGAAGCACTTCCGCGGAATAGGTTGCGAATGATGGCAGGAGCGCTGCGCCCGAAGATGCGCTGGTCGATTCCGCTGTTGATTTGCGGCGGCGCGAGATTTATCCTTCTTGCTTCGACTATATGATCGCAGCTCCTCAACCAGAGATGGGGAGCAAGTATTCTGGATAGATCTACTTATCAGTTCCAAATGGAGACAGTAAAATGGCACTCCAATCAGCAACATCAGCGCACAGCGCGGCAGGTGCGGCTCAGCGAGTCCCGGTAGTTCTGAACGGGCGCGCGCTCGAAGCCAACCGGGGCATTCCGCTCAATATGGATTGGGTGGAGAAGGTGCGGGTTAACACCAGTGCGGTGGAGCGGCGAGCAACGACTCATTGTGCGCGGCGCACCGTTAAGAAGGAGAATCAGGCCGCGTGGCTGTTGCGCGCGATTGCGTGCATGGATTTGACGACGCTGAGCGGCGACGACTCTGCCGATCGCGTGCGCCGGCTCTGCGCGAAGGCGCGCAATCCGTTGCAGCGGCACCTGGTGGAGGGGCTCGGTATTGAGGAGTTGCATCTGACGGTCGGCGCCGTCTGCGTTTATCACGCCTATGTTGAGACGGCAGTGAAGGCGCTGGAGGGATCGGGGATTCCAGTGGCCGCGGTTTCGGCGGGATTTCCGGCCGGGTTATCGCCGTTGGCGGAGCGGGTAGCGGAGATTCACCGCTCAATAGAGGCGGGCGCGACGGAGATCGACATTGTGATTACGCGCGCGCACGTTTTTAACGGCGAGTGGCAGGCTCTGTACGACGAGGTTGCCGCTTTCAAGCAGGCCTGCGGGCCCGTGCATATGAAGGCGATTCTGGCTACTGGAGACCTGATGACGTTGCGCAATGTTGCGCGCGCAAGCTGGGTGGCCATGATGGCCGGCGCGGATTTCATCAAGACATCGACGGGCAAGGAAGCCGTGAACGCCACGCTCCCGGTAACGCTGACGATGGTCCGCGCGCTCCGCGATTACGCAGAGCGGACTGGCATGGCAGTGGGCTTCAAGGCGGCGGGCGGCATCCGCACGGCCAAGCAGTCACTGGACTGGCTGGCGCTGATGAAAGAAGAGCTGGGACGTTCGTGGCTGGAGCCGTCGCTGTTTCGGTTTGGCGCGAGCGGCATGCTGGGCGACATTGAGCGTCAACTTGAACATCATCTGACCGGCCGTTATTCGGCGGCGTACCGTCACCCCATCGCGTAGATGGTTTTCGTGGAAAAGAAGGAGACGCTGTGAGCATTGCGGAGAAGTTCTACACCATGGAATATGGAGCCGCGCCGGAAGATCCAAAGGAAGCGGTGCAATGGCTGGAACGGCATCATCGGCGGTTTGAGGAATTCATCGGCGGAGCGTGGGTGAAGCCGGCGAGCGGCGAGTATCAGACCACCAGTGATCCTTCTACCGGCGACACTCTCGCCGAGGTGGCGAAGGGCAACACCCATGACGTGGATGCCGCTGTGGCAGCTGCGCGCAAAGCTTTCCCCGGTTGGCAGGCCCTGAGCGGACACGAACG
>DATCAX010000570.1:0-6300 GCA_036512375.1 Candidatus Angelobacter sp.
ACTTCTGTCAATCCTTCGAACATCAAGCTCCAGCTCAGTTCACCCGATGCTTTGCTGGGCACCGATATCACTTATCCCGTCATTACCATGTCCATGCCGCTCAGCAACAGCCTTACGCCTGGGGCAACATTCCCGCTGAGCATCGATACAGCGAACACATCATTCTCTGACGCCACCAAGGCCTACACCGCTCTGGAATTTGCCCCCGGAACGCTGACGATTGCCCCGGCTGGCAGTCCGTACGTAAGTGACGTGTTGCCGGCAGGCGGCTTGCTGGCCGATCGCACGTTGATCAAGATTTTCGGCGCTGGCTTCAATGCAAATACAAGAGTTTCCATTGAGGGCACCACAATCGTGCCGGTAGACCAGACTGTTGTGAACTCGGGCGAAGTCGACGTAAAGATATGCAACGGTACTGTTGCTGACGGCGCGACCACTTGTCCGGGCACCGGAGCTACGTTTCAACTCGATGGCGAACGAGTGCGTGTAAAGGACACTGGCAGCAATTTCACAATCGAGTACTACACTTACCTGCGAGCGGATGACGTGGCCGGCAGTAGCGCCACAGCGCTGGTGAACCTGGTGCATCCCATGTTCTCGCGGCTGACCTATCTTTCTGTCACGATTCCACTGATGAATAGCGCCACGCAATTTACTGGCCTGTCATTGCAAAACACCAACGCTCTGGATTCAGGTATCAAGATTGAACTGCTGGACGCAGGTAATGCTTCGCTGGTCAATACTTCGTTCATCCTGCCGGGATTGAGCGGCGGCAGGGCAGGCAAAAAAATCACGCGCAACGTGGTGGCGGATTGGTTCCCAGGCCCACCGAGCGGCGCGACGAAAGTAAAAGTTACTGTTACAGGCCCGGCTGTTCAGGTGCTGGGCATGCTAGGCGATACCAGCACTGGCACGGTTTTGCCGGTGATTCCGCAATGACCCAGTCGCAATAAGCCGGCCGATTCTTACTTCAGACTAGCTTGCGTCGTCGGGCTGGCTCTTAACTGATCCAGTTCCTGCTGGACTTTATTCCACTTATCCCGTTTCTTCTTGGTAAAGTTGGGCGCCGACGGGTTCTGGTAAAAGGCCAGGATGTCCTGGCGCACGTCAGGTTTCAAATCGGCAAATTTCGTCTTTGCCAGTTTGTCCAGAAGCCTCGCGTACGTTTCATCCGTGAGGCGGTACTCGCCTGGCAACGTGGCCTTGCCCGTATCAAAATCCATGTTGGCAAGCTGCAGCTTGTCGGCCTTCAATTCGCCCAGGTAGCCGCGATACTGGTCCACCGTGCTATTGACGCTCTTCAGGTACAGGGTCTCTGTGTCCGGATTGGGCATCTTGAAGGCAATTGCCTTGAACGGACCAATTTTTGGAATGATCTTAAAAATCACCGCCATCACCCGGGCGCCGAATCCGGGCTTTTGATATTTTTTGCCCCACTCTTTTTCGTACTCTGAACGTTTCAGGTTGTAGAGGAATTTTCTTTTGGCAAAGCTGGGGTTCTCTTTAACCATCTCGTCCTTCTTGGTTAGTAAGGCCACGCGGGTCATTTGTGGAATCGCCCGGCTTACTGACCAGCGAAACGAGCCGATGGAAAGATCGAGATTACCGAAGACATCGCTCAGCTTGATGCCGTAGGTTTTAAGAAACGCGCGTTCCAGGACAGGTCTGGCGACCTCGAATCCGATGAAATCGTGATAGGAGTCAGATGTGTAGCGCTGCTTGGCAACCTGCACCACGTCAAAACCAAATTCAGTGCGGATATGCGCTTTGGCGTCCTGCGCGTAGGTAACAACAGGGCCGTATTTGGCGCCCAGTTTGGGAAATTCCCGCGCTACCGCTGCATTCACCACGGGATGGCCAACGATATCCGCAGCATAGTGGGCCATCGCACCCAGAGAAAAGGCATATTCATCAATGTCAGTAGATTCAGACAGCAGCGCTTCGACGAAATCTCCGCTGCGGACGTAGTGGACCAGGTCGCTGAACATTTTATTGCCAAACGGGTAATAGCCCATGTCCTGGATGAGACATCCGCCATAGGTAAAGGCGTGGGCTTTGCGCAAGTCATCTTCGGTAGCGTTGGGATACTTCTGCATCAAGAGCGGCTTGATCTGTTCGGCCCAGAGCAGGTCGACAATCTCTTCATGGGTAAGAATGGAATAACCGTTACAGACCTGTGAGAAGCCGAAGACAACCAGCAATGACGCCAGCATTGCTCGCAGTTTGTTTTGCATGGAACCTTCTTTTCTAGCGGGCTTAAAAAAATTTCCGGAGCCGAAGAACTGCAACTCAACAATTTAGATGCGACCCTAGCAATTCCAGAACTGCTCCCTCAGAACGAAATGAATTACAACAGAAAACTTTAAGAATGGCGACTTATCAACAAAAAGCACGCAGCCACTGAGTTAAATGGCTGCGCGCTCCCTACTTGCCGAACCGTTCGCTGAAACTATTTCTTGTCGTCGTCGCGAGCTTCTTTCGCAGCAGACACGTGTGCTGCGTGTGAAACCGCTTCAACAAAAGGCCGCGCCTCTGCTGGCGTAGGCACCTTGCCTAACAGAACATTTTGGAATTTAACATCTCTGCCATAAACCGCGATCGTGGAATCGGAGTCCTGCTGAATGACTGCGCCCTCCAGAGTCAAGCCGGCGAACGCTCCCTTGGAGCGTGAATAGGTCAGCATCTGGGTATCAAGCTTCCAATCAGTACCAGCCGATGCATGACGTCCGACAGGTCCGGCCGCAGCCGATCCTTCGCCGCTCACCTGGAATTTGCTGGAGAGCAGTTGTTGCATGCCTTTGTCATTCATGATGACCATGATCAGGTCGACGCTTTCGACGCCGATCTGTAGTCCCCAGCTTCCTCCACCGACGGAGATAAAGGCCGGTGCGCTCCAGCCGTCGGCCGTGCGGCACGTGGCTACACCGCGACCATGCTTGCCACCGAAGCCCAATCCTCCCTTTACCAGGTGCGGAACGATCGCAATGCACTTGGCCTTTCCCAGCACTTCCTCTGGGATCCCTTTGTCTGGCGCGTCCGTCATTTGGGTCAAAACTTCTGAGGCCTTTGTGAGCCGATCGGCTGAATCTTCCTTAGCGGTGCCAGCCCAGCCCAGGGTCGCCAGGCCAAGCACGGACAAAAATGCGACTAACTTCTTCATAAATCTCCTTTGATCCTTTTCGTTTTTGCGAATCCAAAAAATTGGTTTGTTGATCCGGCCACGCCAGAGAGAGTTCGCTACCAGCAGCGCGGTATCGACGGACTTTGAAATGTCAGTTCCACGACCTGCGACGGAAAACAAAATTCATCGCGGTCAAAATAGTGCCGAGCACTAGCAAGAGGGGCATCACGCCGGGCCCAAACGCCGCGGCCAGTCCGACCATCCACAGCAAAATTGCTACCGTGAAAATTGTCCAAAACACAGTACTCCTCCGGCACAACTCAAATTCATTTATTGAAGGTCAGTTAAAGTTTTGTTTTGCCCTGGTTGGGGCTTTTTGAATCGGCACGGTTCAGACCTAATTCCTGCCTATTGTTGTGATCCAGTTTGTCGGCGGCGGGTTGTTCGCGCCTTAGTCCTAATGGGCCATTTCAATCACCCCGGAGACAGGTTTTATTAGATTCTCTAACTTACTTGCTGGGAGATATTTCCCGGACGCATCAGTATTGCCCGATAGCTCCAACCATAACACTCAGATAATAAAGGAGTTGTTGCTAGAAAAATGAATACGTTTTTGCTGTATGTGATGGCGGTCACATTCGCAGTGTGCCGGTCCAACCTACTATCGCCTCAGAAAGAACGTCTCTGAGGTTCACCATGAAAATCACTTTTGATGTCAGTAAAGCACCCATCCTCTCCATCTGGGAAACCACCCAGGCTTGCGACGTGGCCTGTCGGGACTATGGCGATTGGGTTCAGCCGGAGGCGGATCATCTAGAGCTAAGCACGCAGGAAGCCGAGGAGCTAATCGACCAGCTAGCAGAAATGAGGCCGCCCCTCTTCGTTCTTACAGGGGCCGATCCCCTGAAACGTGCTGATATTTATGACTTGGTCCACTACGCATCATTGCGGGACCTTCATCCCATCCTGGTGCTTCCCGCCACACCGTTATTAACCGGAGATGCCATCGCTGAGCTGAAGCATGCGGGGCTGTCCCGGCTGGTGCTGAGCATAGACGGTTCCAGCGCAGAACTGCATGACTTGGTTTGCGGTGTGCTCGGAGCGTTCCACCGCACCATGGACGCCATACAGTGGGCAGTTCAGTGGAGGCTGCCATTCCAGGTCACGACGCATTTCTGTGAGCGGAACCTGCATGACCTGGAAAAAATTGCAGCGCTCCTGAAGACAATGAGAATCACACAATGGAATGTTGCATTTCCGGTGCCTTCGAGCGCCACGGAGCTGGAAGAAACGCCTTCCGCGTCGGAGTTTGAAGATGCTTTTGCGAGGCTTTATGTCCTGGCGCAGAAAGTGCCTTTCAAGATCAAGACGTCCGAAGCTCCACATTACCGCCGCTACGTTTTGCAGCAGCAGGCTCGGGCACGGGCCGCCGGACCAGAGGCAGGCAATCAGTTTGAGGATGGCATCCCCGGCATTTTCCCGGTGCTCGAGGACCGTGGCACTCTGTTTGTTTCCCACACCGGCGAAGTTTACCCGTGCGCGACGCTGCCTGTCTCCGGAGGAAACATCCGCGTGATGAAACTGGCAGACATATACCGCAGTTCTCAGGTTTTCACGCTGCTTCGCGACCCTCGTTATCTCAGTGGCAAATGCGGAGAATGCGGATTTAAGCAGATTTGCGGCGGGTCACGGGGCCGGGCTTATGCGATCAATGCAGACATGTTCCGCGAAGATCCATCGTGCATTTACCGTCCGCTCGCACCTATCTGCGTGCGGGACACCGGTCCGGAAACACTGCCGGAGCAAAATGCGGTGGTTGAGGAGCCGTAGCTTGTAATTGTTCGCAAACCAAGGCCAGCCTGTGCGGACTTCCGGGGCACAGGCTGGCCTCCTTGTTTTCACAGCAACACGATGCTGATCCCTTTGTTGTTCCGGCCCAGATCAGAATCCTGCTTCCACTCGGGAAAGCGTTTTAGCAAGCTCCAGGTAGTCTCGTTGGAGACACGCCAATCTTCGCCTGAAACGAATGACTTTACGCTGCCCGCAAGCACCAGCTGCTGAAGTTCCTTCTGCAACTCGATGCGGAGGGAACCACCAATCCCGCTGGAACCGTACCCGTGAATCACTTTTATGGCGGCATACTTTTGCTGCCGCGCCACCTGTAACTCGTGTTGCATGCGCAACCGGGCTTCTTCAAGCTTGGGCATCCCGTCTTCGAGGTTGACGATTTTGATGGGCGCGGGTTTGCGCGACATGGAGCTAGTTTAGGCGCAAACCGGTGTCTCCGAAATCATTTATCATCAAAGATTGCCATGAGTATGAAACAGATTGCTGATTGGGCCCTCAACACCGTCACGCAGCGCGGTGCCGGTTATGCCGATGTTCGCATCGTGGACCATCGCCAGCGCTCGCTGGCCACCAAGAACGGCAAAGTAGGCCATGCGGGCAGTGCGGAGACGCTGGGCATCGGGATACGCGTGCTGGTCGATGATGCCTGGGGGTTTGCGTCTACTGACGATCTCAGCCGCGAAGGAGTGGACAAAACCGCCGCGCATGCGGTGGAGATCGCTAAAGCCTCCAGTCGAGTGAAGGAAGAGCCGGTGCGGCTGGCGCCGGAACCTGCGGTAAAGATCGAATGGTCCAGCCCATTCAAGATTGACCCGTTTACAACTTCGATAGAGCAAAATCTGGGTCTGCTCACGCGCATTGACGCCGAGCTTCTCGCGGTGAAAGGCGTGACGCTGGCTGAAAGCAGTATGCAGCTTGGCCGCTATGAGCAATGGTTTTACAACACTGAAGGCTCGGACATTCATCAGACGCGCGTGGTTACCGGCGCTGGCTTCTGTGCGCTGGCGTTTCAGGGCACCGAACTCATGAAGCGGTCTTATCCCAATTCTTTTGGCGGGCAGCACCAGAACAGAGGATATGAACTGGTCGATGAGTTGAAGCTGGTGGAGAATGCACGTCGCATCGGTGAAGAGGCTGTGGCCTTGCACAAGGCGGAGCGTTGTCCGGAAGGGCGGATGAATCTTGTCTTGGATTCTTCGCAACTCGGACTGCAGATTCATGAGTCAGTGGGGCATCCGATAGAGCTCGATCGCGTGCTGGGCTATGAGGCGAACTTTGCCGGGACCTCATTTCTTACGCTGGAAAAGCTGCGCACGCTACGCTATGGCAGC
>DATCAX010000571.1:0-3087 GCA_036512375.1 Candidatus Angelobacter sp.
CAGGATGCGCTGGAAAAGCAGAACGTGCACACCCGGGTGATGTCGGCGCTGGAAATGAATCAGATTGCCGAGCCGTTCATCCGACGGCGAGCACTGCGGCATATGGAAAAAGGGAGAGTGGTCATTTTTGCCGGCGGCACCGGCAATCCTTATTTCTCCACTGACACCGCAGCTTCACTCCGCGCCATGGAGATTAAGGCTGACGTGATCATGAAAGCCACCAAGGTAGACGGCATCTATGACGCCGACCCAAAGCTTGTGAGCACGGCAACGATGATTGAATCCATCAGCTATCTAGATGTGCTCAAGCGCGGGCTGCGGGTGATGGACGCCACCGCGATTTCTCTCTGCCAGGAAAATAGCCTGCCTATCGTGATCTTCAACCTGAACGTCCACGGCAATATCAAGCGCGTTGTGACGGGCGAAAGAGTTGGATCGCTTGTGACAGCTTAAATGAGTCTGCTTTAGAGGATTCGGGAAACGATCTTCAAGAAAATCCCCAGCAGCAGCAGGCAGAAGCCGCCTATGAAAAGCCGCGCCATCCAGGTCCTTCCGTTGCCTTTGGCGACAAGCAAAAGAAGCAGCGCGATGAACCACATGAATAAAGCAAGTTTGAGGATCACTAGCGCGGATTATACAGCCTGCAATCCAGCTTCTACCGGCGTAGATTGGCCGCGTAGCGAGCGCTTGAAAGCCTGACTTACTCGCCGCGCAGGGTCCAGGTCTTGCCACCGTCGGCGGTTGACCAGGTCTGATTGTCAGAGGTTTTTACCTGCACGCTCATGGTGCCGGCAATAATGCTCACGATCGTTCCAGTGGCGCTATCGCCGAGCTTGATGGTGTCCCAGGTCAAACCGCCATCGCGCGAGTGGATCATGGAAGCATGGCTGCCACCGGCCCACACGTCATTTCCGCGGACACTTACGAACGAGAATTCCATGATGCTGCTGGCGACAGGATAGGCGTCTTCCCATTGGGATGGACCGGCAGACTTCATCAGCTTGCCGCTAGCCACCTTCCACGTCGGCGACGCAGAATCACTTGAACGTGAGCCTGAAGGAGCCATGGCGCTGGGACTTAGCGAGCCAGAGGCAGTGAAACTGTCAGCGTCCTTTCTTTCCGGGGCCGCCAGGACTTCAGTGGGCTGACTCTTCTCTATTGCTCCGCTGAACATGCCTGGCCCACCCAGGGCGCTGCTGCTGAGAGCGCCGTCGCGGAGCGCGGGACTTCCCACCGGAGAATGAAGACGAAGAGTTCGCGCCGTGGATTGCATTATTTTACCGAGCGCGAAGCCAAAATGCTCCTGGGGCGGAACCGGGGTCAGAATACGGACATTCGACTTGCCGGCGGCATTCGCGGGCAGGTCAGCAAACATCGTAATTTTGCTGTTGCTGGTGTTAAAGGGGTTGCTGGCAGCAGAAGGCTGTGGCTGCGGAGCAGCAGGCAAGCTATTGCCTTGACCATCCAAAGCGACATTGTCAGCGCCGCTTGAGATAAAGAAATTGGTGTTGACATAGTCCTTTTTCTGCAAGCCGGCGGTAAGCACAGCCATCTTCGCAGGCGGCGGGGTCGTGGCTGGAGCGACTATGGAAGCAGCAGGCGCAAGCGCTACTTCTGCCTTAGCTCTGCTGGGTGCTTCACGCTGTGTGTTCGCTTCCCTGGCCCGTACCGCCAGATCCAATCCGCCAACGGACGCTGAGTGAGTCTCTGCCGGCACGGCAGCCTTCGCTTTGGCGGGCGCTGCTTTATCTTCTACGGGCACCGATTGCGCCTGTTGAGTTTCCTGCGCCGGCGGGTTCGGGGCTTGGCGATTCGGGGTTTGAGGATTCAAGGACTGCTGTGAATGTTTCTGTGGGAGTTGCAGCACCATCACCGCGATGACTGCCATCGCTACCAGGGAAGCTGCCGCGCCAAAGGCGGGAGTAAGCAGCCGTCGCCAACGGGAGACCGGAGCGGGCGCCAGGACGGTTTGAGTGGCCGGTTCAGCCAGCAGAGACTGGCTTAGGACCACGACTTCACGGCAGGGCTCGCACACAGCAAGGTGCGCTACCACGGTTTGGCTCTCCGTGGAAGGCAAAGACTGCTCCATGTAAGCCGTAAGCGTATCGGCGTCAGGATGCACCTGGGCCCCGCCGTTTTCAGTCGCGGCGAGCCTCTGGCGCAACAAGTTTGATAATTCTGGCATTGCTAATCTGATCCCTTATCCTGTTGGAACGCAGCAGGACGATTTTCTTGCAGTTTTCTGGTCACATCTACCTGTAAATAACGCACATCGGCATCCAGGGCCTCTTCCGCCTGTCCCCGGTTCATACCCCTTGAAACCAAGCCGGCCAAAACCTGTTTTCTCAGGCCTTTAAGCATCTTTTCCAGCCTCCGGCTGATAGTGGACTCATGGACCCCAACCATGCGCCCAATTTCGGTCAGGGTGCGGTCGTCCAGGTAATAAGACGCCAAAACCAGGCGATCCTGGTCGGCCAGAAGACCCAGTGCTTCGTCCAGGGCGGCTCCCAGGCGGCTATCCAGCGGGCCGGTGGGCACCGACGAAGGCGCCGCGGAGAACTGTACCCCTTCTTCCGCCTGTTCTTCAAGACTTACAAGGCGCTTGGTCTTACGGTACCGATTCACGAATTCCTGGGCAAGGACCGTTCGTAACCAGCCCTCCAATGATCCGCGCCCCATATAGAAATTCAGCCGGGAAACGCGACGGCCTTCCCGCTCAGAGGTGCCATAGAGATCGGCATAGAGGGAATCCGCCAGGTCGCGCGCGCTGGAATCTTCTTTGGTGATGCCGCGGGCAATGTCATACAGCTTCTCTCGAAAGCGCGTGAGAAAGGCTTGCCAGGCAGGATCATGACCGGCGGCGCATGCACGCGCCAGCGCCAGTTCTTCCAGCTTCAGGTCGCGCCAGAATTCCAGCTTCTGTTGCGGAGATGCTTGCGGCACGTACTTGACTGCCACTTGTTCCAGCACCACCCCAAAAGACTGCAACGTCAGGCCATAGCGCTCACCACCGCTTTTCTCAAAGAGAACGCGGAGAGAGAGAGCAGTTGCTTCAGCCGGCCTGGGCCCAGAACTCATGATTCGGAT
>DATCAX010000572.1:0-5986 GCA_036512375.1 Candidatus Angelobacter sp.
GTGGCGGGTCTGTTGAATATCATGGCAGCGGTGGACGCTTACCACATCGCGATTGGGAAGAAACAATGATGCTGGCTCTGCAACTCTCTCACTTCAGCGCGGCCACGCTGTTTGCCTTCTTTTTTTCCATCGTGTTTGGCATTACCCAGCGCAACACTCCGAATGAAATGGTCCGCTACGGCGCTTATTGCTTTGCCATGGCCCTGGGCGGCCTGTTCGTGGCGGGCTGGTTCATGTGGCTTTTACACCACTAGGATTTCTGCCGCTCTGCTCCAACACCGCCGCAGATTATTTCCCGGCAATAAATCATTCTGCGCTTGTTGCTCGCGGCTCGGCGACGCTCGGGCCTCGCCGCTAAATTTCGAGTCTGGGATCCTGCAAAATAATTAGCCGCGAATCGCGTGAAGGAACACGAATCGGGAGGTCAAATTTCAAGACATTAGTTTGGTTACTCGTTTTAATTCGCATGTATTCGCGTGCATTCGCGGCTAACTTGCAGCTATTTTGGTTCCGAACCGCTCTTGATCGGCTGCCCGTTGTAAATGATCCGGGTCTTCACGCCGAAACGCTTGTAGCGGGAGTATTTCAAGGTTTCTCTGATGTGCACGTCGCCCCCTTTGAAATGCAGGTCATCATCGGCACGTGTGAAGGTGGGAAACCAGTATTGCCCGTCCACCTGTTCGCGATACGTCACGAACTTGGGGCTCAGGTTCTCCTGGTTTTTCTTGTGCGTATCCGGAACATTTTTGCCGCACGTCTTCACGATCTGAAAATCGCGATTGTCCACCCAGATGCGTCCCTGGAAAAAACGCGGGCCGCCGTCTTTATCAACCTTCTTCGGCGCCACGTCGAAAACATATGTCTCAAGTTCGTCCACGTGCTGCTGGCCGGCGTAAAGGATGGTGTATTGCGGTAGATCTTCCGTGGTGAGCACAAAAGGCAGATGATTCCGGAAATCGTCAAAATCTTCTTTCGTCAACATTACGCGCGTCAGGGTATTCATGGGCGCAAACGTAACGTTCTCGATGCGTTTTCCCTGATCGTCATAAAGAACGTCTGTCGTTTCCTTGAATTCGCCGTCCACAGTGTCACCCTCCAGGGTTTGGACGGTAATCTCTTGGGTGTAGGTGTAGTGGTTGCGTGCCTCTCGAAAGACGGCTTCCTGCCCGGCAAACTTCTGGATCAGGTCCTGCACGCCGACGCTTTGCGGCTGCGCCGTGTTCAGCGGACCGTTGCCGGCCTCGCAATTTGTCTGCGCCATCAATGCCAGTGGGGACAGCAGAACAAAGATCGCCAGGGCGAAGATCTTCAGGGCAAAGTTCGTCGCGCACACATGCAACGCGAGTCTGAGAAGCCTCATAGAAGTTTCCTCTGGATTTCTCTCGGTTTAGATGCATGGCGCGGGCCAGCGGCGGCACGTGTGGGAGCGGCTTAACAAATAAAAACGAACGGGCCATCCGTCAACATCAGAATGGCCCATTGGTATTAAGCAACAAAAATTGCTGGCTTTTCTTTATGGCTTTTTGTCCGGCGTTTTTGGATTGTCTTTGGGATCTTCTTTGGCTTCACCTTTGTAGATGATCCGTGTCTTCGATCCAAAACGCTTGTAATTGGTCAGCTTGATGATTTCGCGCATGTGGACATCGTTGTTGCTGAAATGCAGAGTATCGTCGGCTTTAATATATGTGGGAAACCAGTACTTCCCGTCAATCTGTTCGCGATAAGTCACAAACTTGGGTGAGAGGTTTTCCTGCGCGTTCTTCTTCTTTTTCTTGTTGGCAATAATATCCGGCACGGTCTTGCCGCAACTCTTCACGATCTGGAAGTCGCGATTGTCAACCCATATCCGGCCCTGGAAATAGCGCTGTCCCTTGGCGAAGGTCTTGGGCGCTACGTCGAACACATAGGTGTCGATCTCGTCCAGGTGCTGCTGCCCAACGTAGAGCAAGTTGTATTGCGGCAGGTCAGACGTGGTCATGATAAAAGCCATCTTGTAGCGAAAATCTTCGTAGTCTTCGCGACTCAGGATCAACTGACGCAACGTATTTTGCGGCGCGAAAGTAACATTCTCGATCCGCGCGCCCTTGTCGTCATACGTGATTTCCTGAACCAGGCGGAATTCACCGCTTACAGTGTTACCGTCAAGTTCCTGCACCGTAATGTCCTGGGTGTAAAGGTAGTTGTTGCGGGCCTGGCGAAAAATCTCCTCGCGGGCGGCAAATTTATCAATGATCTGCTGCGGCGTCATGCCCTGCGGCTGGGCAGGATTCAGTGTGCTGGTGCCGTCATCGCAGTTGGTCTGGCCCACCAGGGCCGCAGGCATCAGCAGCAACGCAGAGATGAAGACTACAAGCATTGCAGCTTTGGAAAAATTCATTCGGTCTCCTTCTTTGCACTTGAACTGACCCGAGAGCGCCAGCAGAGTTAATGATTGCATGCTGGCCTGAAACCACAAAAAGGTTTTACACTGGCATGCTCTTTCAGGAGGGCCGCATGCGCCGTTTTACGCCCGCAATTGTCTCAGTCATGGTTATTTTACTCATGGGAGGCGTTTTTGTTCAGCTTTCCGCCCAGCCCGCGGCAAAAAAACCCTTCACCTTTGAGGACATGATGTCACTGAAGCGGATCGGCGGCCCGGTGGTTTCTCCCGACGGCAAGTGGGTGCTGTTTGCCGCGGTCGACGTTGACCTGAAAGAGAATAAACGGACCTCTCACCTCTGGGTGGTTCCTGTGGCCGGCGGCGTGGCCCGTCCGCTCCCACCAGCCCCGGCAGGTGAGAGCGGTGGACGATGGTCGCCCGATGGAAAAAGCTACCTCTACCTCAGTTCCACTGAAGGTGGAGCCCAGATATGGGTCAGCGGGTTCGACTCGGCTTCAGGCATGCCCAGCGGCGCCCCCAAAAAAATTACCAGCATTTCCACGGAAGCCGATGGCGCCATCTGGTCACCGGACGGCAAGAACATTGTTTTCACTTCTGAAGGTTTTCCCGGATGCATGGACGACGCGTGCAACAAATTCAGCGACGAAGCGCGGGCCAATTCGAAAGTCAAAGCGATGGTGTTTGAACACCTGCTCTTCCGCCACTGGAACCACTACGGCAGCGGCAAGCGGAGCCACTTGTTCGTTGTCCCGGCGGAAGGCGGCGTAGCTAGAGACTTGACACCCGGCGATCATGACGTCCCCCCTTTCAGCCTGGGCGGCCAGGATCCGTACGCGATTTCTCCCAATGGACAGGAAGTAGCTTTTACCAGCAACTGGGATGAGGTGGGCGCCACCAGCACGAACAATGACATTTTTGTGGTGCCGATTACGGGCGGCGAACCTAAGAAACTCAGTACCAGTCCCGGCAGCGACTCCACGCCGCTGTACTCGCCGGACGGCAGATGGCTGGCGTGGCGCATGCAGAAGCGCGCCGGCTATGAAAGCGACCAGTTCAGGCTGGTTGTGTACGATCGCAAAACTGGTGACATCAGAAATCTGACGGAAGACTTTGATCAGTGGGTTGAAACCATCGCGTGGTCGCCTGATTCCCAAACTATCTATTTCACCTCGGAAAACAAGGGCGAGGCGCCGATCTACCGTCTTGACCTTGCGGCGGCAACGGCCCCTGTGTCGGCTGCGGGTATTCGCGCCAACGCCATCCAGGAGATCACCCGCGGTGTGAACGATGACCTGAGCGTCACGCCGGACGGTAAGACGCTGGTGTTTTCACGTCTTTCCGCGCAAGCGCCCAATGAAGTCTACAAAATGGACCTCACCGACAAGAAGGCGGAACAGCTCACCCATCTGAATGACTCAACGCTCTCCCGCATCGACATGCAACCGGTAGAGTCATTCTGGTTCGCCGGCGCCGGTGGAACCAAGGTCCAGGGATTTCTAGTGAAGCCGCCCCGGTTCAACAAAGATGCAAAGTATCCGGTAAAGTTTCTGATCCACGGCGGCCCGCAAGGCCAGTGGGGTGACGAATGGTCGTACCGCTGGAATGCCGAACTTTTTGCGGCCGATGGATACGTTGTGATCATGGTCAATCCGCGAGGCTCTACCGGCTACGGCCAGGCGTTTGTGGATGGTGTAAATAAAGACTGGGGCGGCAAGCCGTACATCGACCTAATGAACGGCCTGGACTACGCGGAGAAAACTTATTCCTTTATCGACAAAAGCCGTGAATGCGCCCTGGGCGCCAGCTATGGCGGATACATGATCAACTGGATACTGGGCCATACCAATCGATTTAAATGCCTGGTATCGCATGACGGCATGTTCAACACGGAAAGCGCTTACGGCAGCACGGAAGAGCTGTGGTTTCCGGAATGGGAGTTTGGCGATACAGTATGGGCCAACCGCGAAGCCTATCGCAAATGGTCGCCACACCTTTTTGCCGCGCAGTTCAAGACGCCAACGCTGGTCGTCCACGGACAGCTCGACTACCGGCTTGATGTCTCCGAGGGCTTCCAGCTTTTTACTACGCTCCAGCGACTCAATATCCAATCCAAAATGCTTTACTTTCCCGACGAAGGACACTGGGTGCTGAAACCACAAAACAGCCAGCTCTGGTACCAGACCGTGAACGGGTGGGTGAACTCATACCTGAAAAAATGATGCCTATTCTGAAATCCCGAATCCCGCATAGCGGGTGACGTGAGCCCTGTTGCTTCAAGCGTTCAAAGGAGAATTGGGCTAGCTGTGAATGCTCGCGGCTATAGGGCTCCCTCGCTTCGCTCGGGATCAAAAGCAAGTGCTACAATCCAACCGTGTTCAGATGCACACTGACAATCCTATTTTTGCTGGCGACGGCCGCGGCGCAGGACCAGCAGCCGCCCGCATCACAGCCCACCCCTCCCGCGACTGAAGGCAAGCCGCAGGTCAAGGTGAACTACCTGAACGTCTGTACCCCGGGAGCGGACGAGGAAGCAATCATCAAGGGCGCGCTGGGGGCCGTGCAGCCCAAGCCGGCATTCAGCGCCGACTTTGAAGTTTCCCGCGGGCGCACTTCGCTGAAGGACGCCCCGGATGCAAAATACGTGCGGCTGCGCCGGGATTTTGCGGCAGAGTCACCGCTGCTTACGGCCCAGTACTCCATGAGCACAGACTCCACAAACACGACTGAGATCCTGGTCCTGCGGCCACGCGATCCCAAAGATTATCTTCAGGTGGTGATGGAGGATCGCATGTCCGCGGATGCGGCCAAGCCGTTGTCTCTGTTGCTGGTGGATACGCCAACCTCACGCGTGAGGATTGAACGGCTCAACAAGAGTTCCGCGGTGCTGACGCGCTGCCCTGAAGTTGACCAGAGCGCGTACGAACCTATGTTTCACCAGGCGTCGGAAATCATGGCGCAATATCGAGCGGCGCTGGGGCTGCGCACGGCCTTCCGGTCAGATATCGCGTGGCTCGATCCTACGGCCAAGGCCTCCGCCCCGGCGAACAAGCGCAAACCGGCTGCGGAAAAGCACTGAAACTAAATCGAAGGTCATGAATCTAATGGATGCCATGGAAAACTCCGTTCGCGATACAGTGGTGCTTGGCACCGGTTGCTCCGGCCTTACCGCCGCCATCTATGCGGCACGCGCCAACCTGAAACCGCTGGTGATTGAAGGCCACGAGCCTGGCGGCCAGCTCTCACTCACCACGCTGGTGGAAAACTTTCCCGGCTTCCCTGAAGGCATACAGGGCCCGGAGTTGATTGAAAACATGCGCAAGCAGGCAGAGCGTTTTGGGACCGAATACATGCGCGGGCACCTGGTGAAAGCTGATTTGAATGAGCGGCCCTTCAAACTCGATTTCGGCGGCGGCAAGACTGTAGCCACGCGCACTCTGATCATCGCTACTGGAGCGTCGGCACGGTGGCTGGGACTGCCGAACGAGCACAAGCTGATCGGCCACGGCGTGTCTTCGTGCGCCACGTGCGACGGTTTCTTTTTCAAGGGCAAGCCGATTACGGTGATCGGCGGCGGCGATTCGGCAATGGAAGAAGCATTGTTTCTCA
>DATCAX010000573.1:0-15583 GCA_036512375.1 Candidatus Angelobacter sp.
AGCCGCGTGCCGCTGTGGTCCCACAACGTCTGTTCGAAGAGATTGGCCGAGTGCGCCACCAGGTGCTTGCCTTCAGGATGGAAGCGCCGTGAGACAAAGTTGCTGAACTTCCGATAGTCCGTGCGGTTGATGAAGCCGGTCTCGGAATCAAAGCCGGCTGCAATGTCCTGATACATGGTATTGAATTCCAGGGCGCGCGAGCTGCGCTCCAGGTACAGCTGATATGCGGGGCCGGATTCGTGGGTGCCGTCACTGAACTTGGTTTCGCTGGTGACGGCCTGGCCATTCATCTGCCAGTTCTGGTTGAGCTTGATCTGGAAATCGACGCCGCCTACGCGATTAAAGCCAACCGTGCAGCGCAACGCGGTGCAGGATGAGTTTGGATTGGTGTGCAGCTCGCGGTCGGTATAGATGAACCCAATGCTGTTGTTCTTTCCCAGTTCGCGATTGACGCGCAGCACGCCAAAGTAAGCGCTCTCACCCGTCAGCGGATCGGTATCAATCACGCTCCGGCCCGGTGAACGATCATTGGCCAGCATAGTCCCAATGGCCCATGGGCCTTCCTTGCCGGTAAGCCGTATGCCATACAGCGGATCGACAACACGCCGCGTGAAAACTAGGTTCAGCGGCGTCTGGAAGAAGTTGGAATTCTCCTGGAAGAACGGGCGCTTCTCCGGAAAGAAAACTTCAAAGCGCTGGTTCACCGTAACCTGGGGATCGTCGGATTCAATCTGGCCGAAGTCGGGGTTAATAGTCGCATCCAGCACCAGGCTGTCTTTGATCACGATTTTGGAATCGAGTCCCGCCTTGGGCTGCACGTGCTTGCCGGTGAAGCGATCGCCGGCGGGATCACGCTCATCGAGCGAGCGAAATGCGCCCACTGACGTGTAAGGAATGAACTGCATGTTCCGTCCGGGAGAGATCTCCTGAAATCCGTTGAGCGTTCCTTCTTTCGTCAGCACACCCTGGATGCGATTGCTGTTCGGCGGGAAGAATGAATGCTCTGAGTTCCGCGGAATCACGCGTATCAGGATCACGCCCCAGCTGACAGATGCCTGCTGCTTGAACCGCAGCGACTTGAATGGAATCTCAATCATCACCATGTAGCCGCGGCCGCTGATTTTGGCGGTGGTGTGCCAGACCGTATCAAATGTGTTGTCCGGGCCCTGGTTCTCCGCCCAGAGTCCGTCCTGCTGGATGCCGTAAGGGTTTGAATAAAAGTAGTAGGCGTGGCGCTGGTCATGGAATGTATCGAGCCAGAGTCCCACCTGGTCATCGTCGTCAATGAGTTCGCGGCGCAGCATGCGAGCGCGAAGTTTTTTGGGCTCTTTATCAAAGGCCAGAAACACGGCGTAAAAATTCTTGTCGGTATAGCCCAGATAAGCTTCGGTGGGCTGGCTCACGGGCGCGCCATCGTGCGGTTCCTGCTGCGTGAATTTACCAATCTTCAACATCTTCCGGGCCAGGTCGCTGGCTGGCTCCATGCCTTCAAAGTCGCCCAGCTTGGGAGCAGCATGCAGGCGGGGAATATTGAGCGAACTGATCTCAGCGTTCAGGTTCGGGGTGGGCAGACTTGGACCTTTATGCTGGGCGCACAGAGGCGAAGCTGCCAGCGTAATCATCACAAGCGTTCTGGCGATGTCCTTGAAGTGTCGCCGTTTTGCCACGTCATTTTCCCTGGGTCAATTCTGGTGGATTCCCGATTTTTAGACTCGTATTGTCAAGAAAGGTTAACGGTCCGTCGAAGCGATCTGGTTAGAACTTTCTCGCGCTTCGCCTAGCCGCTGTCGATTACTCTTCTACAAAACGATAGCTCCCATGGCTGTCATAGTCGATGCCGTGCTTCTTCTTCAGTTCCTGAATGTATCTGAGTTGCCCCTTTGTGTGCGGGCTGGCCACCCCGTCGCCGAGCGGCTCGTTCGTGTGCAGCAGTATCTCTTCCAACAAGCTACTCAGGCTCATCCGCTTGTGCCTGGCTAGATCGTAAAGCAGGGCGGCCAGACGCTTCTCCAGACGCACCGGGACATCCACCCGCTCAATTTTGAGTGGGGGCCCGGCGCCGAAGATGGGATGTCCAAATGCCAGCCGATACCCGTGCAAGTCCCGGACAGCGTAATCGCGCAGACCATAGAGCCTGTCCTCCGGCGGTACCACCACTTCGACGCCGTTGGCCCGGTGGTACTCGTAGAGTTCGTCGGCGTCGCCGACGTGGAAATACACCGCGGTGCCTTTGGGGCTGGGCATGCCTTGCTCCAGAAATATCTGCACGTTACCCAGATTCAAGCCCGCAATCGTTGGCGGGTCGCCCCAGGTGAAGCCCAGGCTGAAGCCAAGTTTTTTTATGTAGAATTCGGCGGCGGCAAGAACGTCACTGACTGAGAGGCTGGGATGGTGTCGTTCGCAGTCGACCTGTGGGATAGCGGGCGTGGTCATGGACCCTCCTTGTCCGGAGAAATTCGCTCGTCTTGCTCAAAACAAGTCTGGCTGCCGGCCATACTTGATGCCGAAGTGATCATAGGCCAGGCGGGTGGCTACGCGGCCGCGCGGAGTGCGGTCAAGAAATCCGATCTGGATAAGAAATGGCTCGTAGATTTCTTCCAGCGCGTCTTGTTCTTCCGCCAGCGCAGCGGCCAGAGTGCTGAGTCCCACAGGTCCGCCATTGTATTTCTGAATGATGGTCAGCAGCAGGCGCCGATCCACTTCGTCAAAGCCGTGCTTGTCTACTTCCAGCATTTCCAGCGCCGCCTGCGCCGTGGCTTTATCCACTCGACCCTGCCCGCGAACCTGGGCGAAGTCGCGCACGCGACGCAGCAGACGGTTGGCAATACGCGGTGTACCCCGAGCGCGGCTGGCCAGTTCGCCGGCTCCGTCGGAGTCTATTGCCACGCCAAGAATTTCCGCTGAACGCTCCACAATGTACTTCAGCTCTTCGGTAGTGTAGAACTCCAGCCGCAGCAAAATTCCAAAGCGTGACCGCAACGGCGACGACAGCATTCCGGCACGCGTAGTGGCCGCTACAAAAGTGAATGGACTCACGTCAATGGTGTGCGTCCGGGCTGAAGGTCCCTGCCCAATAATGATGTCGAGCTTGTAGTCTTCCAGCGCCGAATAAAGTATTTCTTCCAGCGCAGGCTGTAAGCGGTGGACTTCATCCAGAAACAAGACCTGCCGGTCACGCAGGTTGGTAAGGATCGCGGTGAGATCGCCCTTGATCTGTATGGCCGGGCCGGCGCTCTGCTGATACGCTACGCCCATTTCATTGGCTATGATCGTGGCTAGCGTCGTCTTGCCGAGTCCCGGCGGACCATATAAAAGGACATGGTCCAGGGCTTCGCCGCGCGACTTGGCAGCTTCCACCGCGACTGCCAGGTTCTCCTTTACCTTTTTCTGTCCGATGAACTCACGCAGGTAGCGCGGACGCAGCTTGAGTTCGTACGAAGCGTCGTCGTCGCCCTGCACGGCGGAGACCAGGCGGTCCTTATCTGACGGTTTCTGCTCTGAAGCGGACACTCTGGCGATGGTAAAGCGAACCGCAGCAAAATGGAAGAACGTTGATGCGAATTAATGCCGATGCTAATCGCCGTCTATTGCCGCACTACATGTTGACCGTCGCGTCGATTGAAGCCAAGCTGGGCCATAAAACCGAGGCGCTCCAGTGGCTGGGGAAATTCGCCGCTACAGGACTTAATTTTGATCTGCCAAAGACGACGAGCTGAAAGGACTGCTGGCCGACGCAGCTGGACAGAAGATCGCGGCGCAGATGAAGCAACGCAGCTTGCCGAAGACAGGCACTGATCTGGTCTGCGAGCTGCCGCAGATGGACACCATGCCGGAAGACATTGCTTACTCAAAATCGAGCAGTCCAAAATCAGAAGGCAGCAGCGGATGCCGATTAAGCAGCCTTATTCGCGCTTGGCGGAAACGCTCAGATCCTCAAAGCGCTTAGCTTCCTTATTGAGCGATTCAGCTTCAGGAGAGTTGGGTGAGATGGCAAGAAAATCGCGAATCTCGCGGGCCGCACCTGCGTAATCCTGTTTGACCGAGAGGACGTTACTCAACAAGAGACAGACATCCGGATGGCTGTGTTGTGTATCCAGGGCCTTGAACTTTTTGGCGCTCTCTTCCGCCGCCTCAAATTTCTGCAAATTGTAATTGGCCGCGGCATTGATGAAATAGGCCACCGGGAAGGCAGCGGAATTGAGCTTCAACACCTGGTCGCTCAAGCGAACAGCGTCATCGTATTTCTTTTCCTGCGTGGCGATGATCGCGAGCCCGTAGTTCGGGTTTACGAACTGGGGATCGGCCGCGATGGCCTTTGCGTATTCCGTGCGCGCGGCGTCAAACTCACTTCGCTCGCGATGGATATCGCCCAGCAGGGTCCATGCAGCCGCAAACTGAGGATAGATCTTTACCGCTTTATCCAACTGTTTCTCTGCTTCAGACGGCTTCTGGTCCTTGATTTTTTGCGCCTTCTCATAAGCGCGCATGGCATCTTTGGGCGCTGCCATACTGGTTACGCTAATGGTGGTTCCGGGCGCATTTCCAATCCGGTTAAGAAAAATCGTACCCACTTCATATTGCCAGCCTTCGCCTCCGGGGCTGTGCAGAATCACGACTGAAGATTGGTAGCCCGCCAGCACCGCGCGCAATTCACAGCCGTTAAGATCAGGCGGCCGCTGGGCATTGTTGCTTCCGGTACGTGGTTGCGAGTTGGGGCCGATGCGCGCATCATTTTCGCTGGCGTCCTGAAATGTGAGGTTCAAACCCAGTTGAAACGCGAACTGTCCTTTCATGTCGGCGTAACCTTCGCGCCGGACGGTGCCGTTGCAGACGCGCTCAATGGGCACGGCTTCAGACAGAACTCCTCCGCCTTGTAACATGACTTTGCCGGAAATGAAGATGGGCCGGGTGTTGGTATCCGGCGCGCCGGGAGTCCGCGTGGAAGTACTGCCACGGGAGGGCGAGCCAGATGAACTTGTTGAGCCGCCGCTGCGCTGTGCTGTGGCCGCTGGTGCAAGCAAGGCCATTACCAGCGCCACCCAGGTACTGAACCGAAAGAAGCCAAGTTCCATTGCAGCCTCCATGAAAGCCTGCAGAACCTCAAATGAACGATGCGCAAATGAACGACCGGCCAGACACAAGAAATGGTACGCCTTTTGCGTTTCGTTGGGGCGAAAATCTCAACAACGGGTGGCAAGGACTCTTCCGTGGCGATCCTAAAAATTCGGCGGCACAAGGCTTGTTACTGCTTGGCGGCGCTTAGACCGTCCAGGCGTTGCGATTCTTTCTTGAGCGCTTCGGCGTTGGGAGCGTCCGGCTTCAAGGCCACATAATCGCGATAGAGTTGCGCGGCTTCAGCGTACTGGTGTTTTCCCGTAAGGATATTGGCGAGAAGCAGCGCGATGTCCGGCCGGGTGTGGGCTTTATCCACCTGCTGGAACTTGCGCGCGCTCAGTTCCGCGGCATCCAGCTTGCCCAGATTCAGGTTCGCGGCAGCATTAAAGAAGTAGGCTAAAGGATATGCCAACGAATTCAACTGAATGAGCTGGTCGGTAAGGTGGGCTGCGTCCGTCCATTTGTTTTCCACCACGGCCATGGCGGCCAGTCCGAAATAAGGACTCACGAATTTTGGATCTGCGGCCAGCGCTTTTGCGTAATCCGCCCTGGCCGGCTCAAATTGGTTTTGCAGGCGGTGTATTTCGCCCAGCAGTGACCATGCAGCGGCATACTGGGGAAAAATGCCGACAGCCTTATTGAGTTCCGTAATAGCTTCGTCGAATTTCTTTTCCGTACCCGCCTTGCGGCCCCGGTCAAAAGCTTCACGAGCTTCTTTGGGCACGGTCATGGTATTCACGCTGACAGTGGGGCCATCCGCGGCGCCCATTTTCGTGAGGACAATGGTGCCAACTTCAAGCTGAGTAGCGCCCGCGTAAACCCGCATTGGCACTGTGGTGGAAATAAAGCCGGACATAGAAGCACGCAGGTCACAGTCATCAAACCTGATTTCGCTTCCTCCGGAAGGAGGGACGCGCGCGTTCTTATTGCTGACCATGCGATCGGAATCCGCCTGGCTGGCGTCGCGCTCCATGGCGTTGCGTCCCAACTCAAACTGAAAGCTGCCTTTGGAATTGGTATAGCCTTCGCGGCGGACCACACCACTGCATATCCGCTCGATTGCGATTCGTCCGGTGGGGCCGCCGCCCTGAAGGATGACCTTGCCGGAAATGAAAACGGAGCGCGGATCGGTGTTTCTTTCCATGATAGGAGAGCCGGCGCTGGGAAGATCGACAGCGCCACCGGAGTGGGGATCACCGCCGCCGCGCTGAGCCCAGGCGCAAGGAACCAGCGAGCAAGAAACCAGGGTGGTGATAACAAATGTTGCAGGGAGGCAGGAGCGAGAAGAAGAGAAAGCCATAGGCCCTCCGGGGAAAGGATCGAGCGACGAACGCAGCCAGAACAGCCCTATGGTAGTCCAAAAAACCAGCCAGCGGAAAGAAGTTCCGGCGGCCGGAGGGGAGACTCTGGAATTACAGAAAGGCCCTTAGCGGCTTGGCTGCTCCTTGCGAGGCTGCAGAGCAAAATCGGCGGGATCACCAAGAACATTCAGGTAATAACTCTCAGCCGGATATGGATTGTAAACGTGGCCTGACTTGCACAATTTGCATAACTTGCGCCACTTGGGATTGCCCTTGTCTTCAGGTCCCAAGTCCGTCAAGGTAAAGGTGTGCCAGGGCCAGACCCTGATGTAATCAGCCGTCACGGTAGGCACGCCGCCCTCTTCTATTGTGACCACGCCATAAACTCTCACGAGAGCCAGAGCAGGAATGCTTTGTACGCCTTCCGTTTCGACGGTGGCGCGGAAATCTCCGCCGCCGGCAACTGAAACCAGCATGATGTGGCAGTCGGTCATGCCATCAAAAAACTTCTGTTCCAGCAGCAGCGTAAACCGCTTGTCTGAGTCTGGCTCCGGTGTAATTCCACGCACAATTGCAAACCAGCTCACATTGATGCTCTTCTTGTTGTGAATGGAATAAGGCTCCATGAAAGAGCCGGTCACAACCTCCGATTTTTGCAGCCTGGAGAAAAATGGCTTCTCCGCCGCTGCCGGTGCATAAGAGCATGTCCCAAGCGAGCCTGTGGGTTTAAGCTCCTTGACCTTTTCGGTTTCGATGACCGTAGCGCCACGCAAAGCCGACGCGGTAGTCAACAACAACGCGAGGAAGAAAGATTTCATGCATGCCTCCTGATGAGTATCAGACAACCGGAGGAACGCCAGGGTTCCTGCTTTTTGCGGCTATTCTTTGCGGGTGGTCCCCAGTTCGGCGATGATCTCCTGCCCCATCATTTTGCTGCCGTCATAGACCACTTCAATCAGGCGGGTACGCGCGGTACGGGCATTGGCCACAACCGTGGCCAGCTCTGTGCTGGGAAACAGCCCGACAATCTCCCACTTGTTCTGGGCACTCTGGACCCAAAGCTCGTATTGTTTCCACTTGGCCATCTACGAATAAGTGTCTCACACTGGCGTGGCGCTGTGCCGTTAACCATGTTGATTGATTGCAGGCGGAAAGAGGCGGCAATGGCCCCTTATATTAATTTGTCCGGGGTAATGGATCCCTCGCGCAAAAAGCGGCGCTCGGGATGGCAGGTTGAGAGGGAGGCATTCTTCTGGTCCCGCATGCCTATTTGCGGGGTAAGGTTTGGATATATTTCGGGTGAGGGCCAAAGCCAAACGCTGATAGCTTAGCGCCTAGCTCTTGAGGCTTTACCTGGCCACGGCCGCTACCAGTTCCATTTGTTTCTTCTTCTGGGTTTCCAGGGCGGCCAGGTCGGGCTCAAAGCAGCGGCGGCAGCGCGCTTCATACATTCCTGCGGCGCCCACGACGATGAGGTCTTCATTGGCGATCAGCCGTTGCGTGTGTTTTGCCGGATTACCGCACTGCATGCAGATGGATAGCGTCTTGGTAATTTCGTCGGCAACAGCCAGCAGCTCCGGCATGGGATGGAAGGGGCGTCCGAGATAATCCGTGTCTAGGCCGGCGATGACGATGCGCTTGCCCATATCGGCCAGACGGACAACGAAGTCAATCATGGCCTCGCCCAGAAATTGCGCTTCGTCAATGCCGATCACTTCGGTCCGCACGTCGAGCTTGGCCTGGACTTCCATGGCATTATTGACGGCTTCAGCGTGAATGCGGCCGTCGTCATGGGAGACAATCTGGTCGCTGGCATAGCGCTGGTCAAGGATGGGCTTGAATATTTGTACGCGCTGGCGCGCAATCTCAGCACGGCGCAGCCGCCGGATCAGCTCTTCACTCTTGCCGCTGAACATTGGCCCGCAGATTACTTCAATCCAGCCCAGGTTTCCCCGCATTGCATTCATTGAAAACAAGCTCCTAGCTGCTGGCTTCTAGCCGGATAGTGAATCCATCAGGCGTTCAAGGCGGCCAGCTTGCTGTTCATAAACTCGTTGAATTCTTCAAAGCTCAAAAAAACTTCCGTGGCGCAGCCCAGCAGCCAGCCGCTGACGTGCTCTACCGGCATACCGCAAATCAGATAAACGGGAATGCCCATGCGATGCGCGAAGGTCAGCTCACCCTGCGTGCCGGCGCCGCGCCCGGCGTACTGGTCCCAGTAACACACGATGGCGTCACAGCGATGCTCGATCAGATCAAGATCGTAGGCAATGATCTTCTGGATCGTCCGGCGAAAGCGTTGCAAGTCGCTTGTCTTCCACGCGCGAAACTCACTGGCCTCAACTTCGGTCAGGTTTTTCATCTCGTCTTCGGCAGGATCGTAAATCTCATGCCCCAGGGCCTTGAGCACCGGAGTGATCGCGGCGCGCCAGCCCTTGCCGAGATCAGGAGAGTATTCGATGGAGCCTGCGAGATAGAAAAACATGAAAGGCGATTGTCAGCGATTCAGGGTTGCAGGTCAACGCACATTTAGCGGGTTTGGGACGGGTTTTCCAGAAAGTTTTCCTAGTTTTTCTTTCTGAAATCCCGAGCGAAGCGAGGGAGCCCCAATGGTTTTGCAAGATCTTTAGGGCTGTAACGTTTTGCTTTTACCGCAAAGGGCGCAAAGATCGCAAAGAATTAGAGAGTGTTCTCCGTGTAAGGATTTCTATTTTGTCCTACAAACCCGTCTTGGTTATAGGGCCCCCTCGCTTCGCTTCGGGGTTGCAGAAAAAGCTACGCTTCGGGGTTACAGAAAAAACAAAGCTACTCATACTTCAATGCCCTCAACGGCTCAGTGTTCATGGCGCGACGCGCGGGAATATAAGACGCGACGAGGCCCACAGCAGCCAGCAGTAGAGCAACCGAGATGAGAGTGAACGGATCTGAGGGTGAAACGCCGACTAACAGCGATCCAAGTCCACGTCCGGCGAGGAAGGTCAATATCAGTCCAGCGATCAGGCCTGCGCCTATCAGGACAAATCCCTGGCGCAAAATCATTTTGAGAATGTCACCGCGTCCGGCGCCCAGAGCCATGCGAACGCCGATCTCATGTGTCTTTTGTGAAGCAGCGTAAGAGATCACGCTGTAGACTCCCACCACCGCAAGCACCAGACCAATCAGTCCCAGCACGACGGTAAATCGGCTGCCCATGCGATAGAGAAAGAAACCATTTCCTCCGCCCAGCGACTGCTCCATGGTCTGCACGTCGGTCAACGGTAGACCCGGCGCCAGACTGTGGATTTTCTCTTCCACCACCGGAATCAGCGGTTCCGGCGCGGAAGCGGTGCGGATTTGCAGCGTCGCGAAGGTGCTCGGGTTCTGCGCAATCGGCTGATAATAGAAGAGCGTTGTGTCATCCACCGGATCGTTGTACTTGCCTTGCTTCGTCACTCCTACAACTTGGATAAAAGGTCCCGCCGGCGATTTAGAGCTAAAGCGCTTTCCCATCGCGTCCTGATTAGGCCACAGCCTCTTTGCCATGGCTTCATTGATCACGGCAACCATGGGCGTTTTGTCGGTGTCCTGCTCGTTCAGCAATCGTCCGCGCAGAAGCGGGACCCGCATGGTAGCGAAATACGGAGGATCAACGATGTTATAGAAGGCGGTTGGGTTATCGTCTTTCGCCGTCGCCGACCCAACTTCGATGTAAACCCGGCCTCCCTCTTGCGAATAGCCCATGGGAACGGTGGCAGCCATGCTCACGGACTGCACGCCGGGCAGCACGCGGATGCGGTCTTCTATTTCACGGAAAAGCTGTTGCGTGCGCGCCTCGTCAAAGCCGATGGTGCGTGTCTCCATGGTGAGGTTGAGCACATTGTGTGGATCAAAGCCGAGATAACTGTGCTCAGCATTCTGGGAGCTGCGCACAAACAAGCCGGCTACCACCAGCAGCATGAGGGAGACGGCCACCTGGGCTACCACCAGCACGTTCCGAAATTTCGATTTTCCCGAACCCAGGATGCCGCGGCTGCCTTCATGCAACACCGTGTTGAAATCTGAACGGGCAGCGCGCCACGCCGGCGCCAGGCCGACGAGTAAACCTGTGGCCAGCGCAATGGCGATGCCGAAGCTGAAAACGCGCCAGTCAAAACTAAAATCAAAACGGATTGGAATGTCCGCCACTTCAAGCCGGATGGAACCGAGCAAGCGGGTAGCCCACAAGCCCACCACAGTTCCGAATACCGCGCCCAGGAACGCCAATAGCAAACTTTCCGTGAGCAGTTGCCGGACAATGCGGCTGCGGGCCGCACCGAGGGCGGTGCGAACGGCCATTTCCCGCTCCCGCGCGGTGGCCCGCACCAGCACGATATTGGCGACATTTGAACATGCCAGCAAGAGCACCATTCCGGCCAGTGCCATGAACAGCACGCCCACAATGAGCATACCGTTGGCAGGATCGGGCTCCGGACGCGCGAGCCTTTCCGGATACAAACGGTAGGTCACGCCTTTGTGGGTTTCCGGATATTGCTGGTTCAGCCGCTGCGCCACTACATTTGCGGAGACCTGGGCCTGCTGGCGGGAAACCCCTGGCTTTGGAACTCCCAATAGCCTTAGGTCACCGCCATCACGGTTAGTCCAGTACTCGTTTTTGTCTTTTGCCTGGGACCACAATGTCCTCATGCCGAACGGCAAATAGGCCTGCATATCCACCAGAGAATAGGTCCCGTGAAATCCTTCCGGCGCCACGCCCACCACGGTCACGGAGTGGCCATTCATCTTGACCTGCCTGCCTACGATGGACGGATCGCTATTGAATCGCTTTTTCCAGTAGCTGTTGCCGAGCACCACGACGTTCTCGGTGCCGCGCTTCTCTGTTTCAGCGCCGTAAATCAGTCTGCCCACGGCGGGTTTGAGTCCCAGCGCGGTAAAGTAATTGGAAGTTACATAACTAAAGAGGACCGGTTCCACTTTCCCGTCGGCATCCATGCCGGCCAGGCTCAGCGTGTAACCAAGAACGTCAGAAAATCCGTTGGCCTGGCTGCGGATATCCTGGAAGTCAGGAAAAGGAAACTGGCCGAAAGAGTTGGCCGCTCCCTGTGCCTGTCCGTCAAAGACCACCAGCCGGTCAGCATTGGCCACGGGCAACGGCCGCAACATGAGTCCGTTCACGGCGCTAAATATGGTGGTATTTGCGCCAATGCCCAAGGCCAACGTCAGGGCTGCCACCAGCGTCATAGCCGGATTCTTCATTAGCATGCGGACTCCGTAGCGGATGTCCTGAAAAAGTGTTCCCATGAAAATACCTCCGGCGCCAGGGCTGAAATTGTTGTCGAAAAAATGAAGAGTGGCAATTCGATGCCCGAATCGGGAAAAGCAAGCCAAGCCATTGAATGCCTGATAGATATACGCAGGCATCTCGCTCAATGTTCCGGGTGTTGGTGTTCGAATCCGAACAGTTGAGTACCACAACCGCACACGCGGGACGAACAACTCTTTAATTCTCCGGGATTTTGAGACAAATAGATGGCAAGACACTTCCGACATTCCGCAGTTCGCGAGATACTCCTTGCCGAGTGATTCGTAGGTGGTGTCTGATATTTACAATGGTGAGAATTCGGATGCAAAACGAGAGCAATGTGGGAAAAAAACGGACCATCGCACTGGTCGGCGTGCTGCTTGGTGCGATATGCCTTGCGGTCTTGATTTCCTGCTTTGCGGGGCATTCCAGTGCAGCCGCAACCTTGACTTCATCGCGCCTTTCACTTCAGCGTTGCGAATTGCCGGGCATTAAAGGCGATGTACGTTGCGGTACCTATGAAGTTTTTGAGGACCGCTCCGCAAAATCCGGGCGCACCATCAAGCTCAAGATTGTGGTGCTCAAATCACTGGGCAGCAAGCCGGCCCCTGATGCCATCTTCCCTCTGCACGGCGGCCCCGGCGCCCCTGCCACAGACCTGGTTGAACTGGCCCATGGCGGGATTCTTGAACCGGCTCGGCAGGATCACGACCTGGTATTTGTGGACCAACGAGGCACAGGCGGCTCCAATCCTCTCACTTGTGATGTAGCCGACGATGCAAAAGATCTCACCAGCTTTTTTGGCGACATCCTGCCACCGGATAAAGTGCGCGCCTGCCGCGAAAAATTGCAGGAGCATGCAGACCTGCGGCTTTACACAACTCCCATCGCCATGGACGATCTGGACGAGGTGCGCGCCGCGCTCGGTTACAACAAGATCGATTTGGTGGGCCTCTCCTATGGCACGATTGCCTCACAGGTGTACATGCGACAGCATCCAGAGCATGTACGTTCGGCATTTCTGGTTGGCGTGGCAACTCCGAATATCAAACAACCCCTTCTTTTTCCTCGTAGCGCCCAGCACGCCATGGACCTGCTATTTGGAGATTGCACCGCTGACAAAACGTGCCACCGCGCATTTCCCCACCTGCAGGAAGAGTTTGGCGTGGTACTTTCCCGTTTCAATAACGGACCGCTGCCGGTGGAGCTGGTCGATCCCGTGAGCAAGAAACGCGTGCAGGTGAAGTTATCCCGTTCGAGCTTTGTCGAAGGAATTCGTCTGGCTATGTATTCGACCGAGTCGCAGCAGTTCGTCCCCAAGATTATTCATCAGGCTTATGAAAATGACTACGTGCCATTCGAGGAGGCGGCCGTCCATCTCAGTCCCGGCGGAGGAGTGGCGCGCGGTGTTTACTTCACCATCACATGTTCGGAAGGCGTGCCATTTATCACCGCGAAAGATCTAGCGGATGAGACAAGAAATACCTACGTCGGCGCCGAGCGCGTCCAACGCCACATCACCGCCTGCAAGGATTGGCCTAAAGGCAACATCGCTCCCAGCTACCTTGATCCGGTGAAGTCTGATTTGCCCGTGTTGATGATCTCCGGCGAAGTCGATGGCTCAAGTCCAACCTGGTTCGGCGAGAGCGCGCTCAAGTTCCTACCGAACGGGCGACAGCTCAAGATCAGGTATCTGGGACATCAATTCGAGGGTAACTGTCTCCGCGATATTTTTACCAGATTCATCAAGGATGGATCCGCCAAAAACCTGGACGCCAGTTGCACAGAGAAAATTCGACGGCCGCCTTTCGCCACGCAGCTGCCCCCATGGTTCGGCTTCGACTGATCTGCACTGGTCTCCAGCTTTAATCCTTCACGCGGTAGTGAAACGCCGGTGCCATCCCGTCTATATAATGGCTGCCGATTCCTGAAAATCTGTTTTACGCAGTGCGGTTCGTTCTGGAGGAGCAGATTGAAAACATTCTTTGCCGTCTTTTTTATTCTTCTTTTTAGCGGTCTCGTTTTTGCGCAGCGTAATTTTCAGCCGCCGCCGCCCTACTCGCCCCAGCTCACAACCGAACTCAAGCAACTGCAAGAAGCGGCCCTGAAGAGTGACTATGCCTTTGACCAGCTGGCCCACCTGACAAACAACATTGGCCCCAGACCGGCGGGTTCAGCGCAGGCCAATCACGCTGCGCAGTATGTAGCAGGCGAGCTCCGCAAGCTCGGGCTCGACGTAAAGCTGGAAAAGGTTGTAGTGCCGCACTGGGTGCGTGGAGAAGAGACAGGAGCACTGGTGGAATTTCCGGGCATGGCGCCCGCAACAACGCAAAAAGTTGTGCTCACGGCGCTGGGCGGCAGCGTTGCCACACCAGCGCAAGGGATCACAGCGGAAGTGGTTGTGGTGAACAATTTTGAGGAACTGGCTGCGCTCAGCCGCGACAAGGTTGCCGGCAAGATCGTTCTGTTCAATTACAAATTTGATAAGCAGCTTGCCGCCACGGGACATGGAGGAGCTGCCTATGGCGAAGCGGTGATCTACCGCGCGATCGGCGCCAGCGCAGCAGCCAAACAAGGCGCGATCGCCGCTCTGGTGCGGAGTGTGGGCGGCGCTGACTACCGGCTGCCTCATACTGGCGCCATGATCTACCAAAAAGATGCTCCGCAGATTCCGGCGGCCGCCGTGACCGCGGAAGATGCAGACACTCTTGCGTATCTGGCGAAGCAGGGAAACGTTCGCATGCACCTGGTGCTGACGCCGCAGAAACTGGCCGAGGTGGATTCGTATAACGTGGTCGCCGACCTGAAGGGCAGTGAGCTGCCTGATCAGGTGGTGATCGTTTCCGGTCATCTTGATTCATGGGACCTCGGCACCGGGGCCATCGATGATGGCGCCGGCGTTGTTGTGGCCATGCAGACAGCGCAGCTGATCAAGCAACTTGGCCTGCATCCCCGGCGCACGATTCGCGTGATTGCCTGGATGAACGAAGAGTTTGGCGGCTCCGGAGGACGGGCATACGCTGCCGATCACAAAGGGGAAATTGCGAAACATTTTGCCGCCATCGAAAGCGACCTGGGCGCCGGGCACCCTACAGGCTTTCAAATGTCCGCCCCGGCTTCAAACATGGCGACGCTTCAACCCGCGGCGCAAATCTTGCAGTCCAGCGGCGCAGGCATGATGCGTACAGGAGACGGCACGGGAAGCGACATCTCTCCCCTGCTTTCGTTGGGCGTCCCGTGTTTTGAGCCGATTCAAGACGAGCGCTATTACTTCAACTATCATCACACTGCCGCGGACACGCTTGATAAAGTGGTTCCCCGCGAACTCCAGGAGAACGCAGCGGTGATGGCGGTGCTGGCCTATTCACTCGCCAACATGTCAAATGACTTGGAGAAACCAGCGCCCAAACCTGCTCGGGAGTTCTGATATTCCCTGGCTGCGCATCCACTGGCGTGCGGCGAACAGGCCTTACGGTTGCTGTTTCACCGCATCTTTCCTTCTTCAATCGTCATCGCGCACGACCGTATGTTCCTCATCCGCACTGGTGCTGAGCAGAAATACGCTGCCCGGGGTGGGAATATAGGTGGCTGCAACCTTATGTTTCCCTGGCTTCAGGCTTGAGGTCTTCCACTTTGCCTGTCCCTTCGAGTCGAGCGTGAGCGGCTGACCTGCCTTTATGCCATCGAGCGAGAATTGGACCGTCCCGGTAGGAACGCCGTTGCCGGCCTCCACGGTTGCGGTGAACGTAACGGGCTCTTCCACTTCAGTCGGGTCGCGGTGGTCGTAAACCGTGGTTGTGGTTTTGGGGCCGATTTGTATCTGCTGCGTGCCGAGGTAGGTCTTGGCAAAACCGACGTTGCCGGTGACCATCACGTCAAAAACGCAGTT
>DATCAX010000574.1:0-3921 GCA_036512375.1 Candidatus Angelobacter sp.
AACAGCTTTGAGGTTGCCGCCTGCCAGCACATAAACTTGTTGCTTGCCGGCTGGCGCGGGCGCCAGACCAATTTGTTTGATGGCATCCGCTGTTGGGCGGAAGCGCAAGGCGGAGTTTGGCACTTTAAGGGTGTCATCCAACCTTGCGGTCAGAATCGCGACGTTGGCCGTCATTCCAGGAAACAATTTGATATCAGGATTTGATACGCCAATCACCACGTCATAGGTCACTACGTTCTGGGTGGTGATCGGCGCTTTGCGAACATCCGTTACTTGCCCGCGGAATGTGGTACCCGGATACGAATCGACCGTGAATGTCCCGGATTGGCCAGCGACGATGTTGCCGATGTCCGCCTCGTCCACGCTGGTGTCCACCTGCATTTTCGTGAGGTCTTGGGCGATTTCGAAGATCGTCGGGGCCTGAAAAGACGCAGCTACGGTCTGGCCGACGTCCATCCTCCGAGCAATCACGGTGCCGTCTACTGGGGCCGTGATTCTTGTATGCTCAAGGTTGATCTTCGCCTGATTGAGCACCGCCTGCGCCTGGCGCTCTTGGGCTTGCCCGGAAGCTAGCTGGCTCTCCGCGACCCGGACTTGCGCGGCAGCCGATTGCACCGCTTGTTTTGCTGCGTCAATCTGGGATTGGTCGGCGACCACCTGTGCTCGGTTTGCGTCGTACATCGCTTTTGCCGAGTCGTGGTCCTGATTAGACATCACTCCCCCGGCGAACAGTCCTTCCGCCCTTTCCCATTGCGCCTTGGCATTCAATTCATTCGCCTGGTCCTTAGCCAATACGGCCTCTGCGCTTTTTACGCTGGCGGCAGACGCGGCGAGGTCCGCGCGTGCTTTTTCGACCTGCGCCCCCGCCGTGATGACCGCGGAATGCAACGACCCGAGCCCCGCCTGCGCCTGATCCACCTGCGCTTGAAAAATCTGGGGATCGATCAGGGCAACAAGTTGCCCCTTCTTGACTCTGGTGTTGAAGTCAGCGTAGAGCGCCTTGATGTTGCCGGATACCTGGCTCCCAACTTGGACGTCCACCACGGCATTGAGCGTACCTGTTGCTGTGACACTGGCCTGGATCGTCCCACGCTCCAGTGCGATAGTTTCGTAGCTGATCACGGCCTGCGCGTAGGATCGCCACAGGTATGCCCCCGCTGAAAGCAACACAGCCAGCGCTGCCGCGATTGCCCACTTGAGCCACCTTGTCCACGGAGACTTTGTCGCGGAAGGTAGCGAGATCAGACTTGGGGTTGGCGGAATCGACTCGGTGAGGGGCGGTTTAAGATTTGTGGCCATAATTTGCGACTCTGAACGATGCTCAACGCTCACATGGGGCACTGGAAACAACCATCTCGAAAAGGTCCAGCCCGCAGGAGAACATCACGCGTGCTCGTTGTCGAACACCTCAAGCTTGAACCAGGTTTACCTGTTTCGCTGTGACAACCGTCACGGAGTCCGGTGATGGAATGTACAACTAAGCCAGGTCATCTGCTAGCTTAGTACGACGATCAGGACTTTCACTCGCGTCAGCCATAGCCAAGCGTTGCATGAACAGAGTCGATTAATTTGCCAGAAGTTGTTTTATGGCAGCCTCGCGATGTCTTGAAAACACCAAACCCCGATCCATCGTTTAGGCACTCCGGATTAAGCGGCTGTTCTCGGCCTCACTCCCTTGGTCGGCGCGACTTCAAACGCTCGAACGATAAAACGATTGGGGGCTGGCCCGATATAGTCGAACGGGAAACAAGTGACCAGGGTTAATTCCCGTCTGTTAGAAGGCTTTAAGACCTCAATGTTCGTCGGTGAAACGACACGCGTCGATTCCACCTGGTACTGAAATGTTTCTCCGCTGAAGGTACGCAGAGTGATGAAGTCTCCTGAGTGAATGTGACGAAGCGGGCGAAAGAAAGTGTCGCGATGTCCCGCGAGTACGACATTGCCCCATTCTCCCGGCATTGGTGTTTCGGGAAGATGGCCAACCCCTCGACGCAAAAGCTCGGGAGAATCGCCGTGAACAATGACAGCCTTGAGTGCCAGGCTTGGTATCTCAATCTGGCCGACGACCTCACCGATCGTCAGAAGGTGTGGTTCGGCAAGAGGAGCGAGATGACTGAATTTGCACACTTCAACGGCTTGATAGACTTCGGCGTCCGCAACGATGTAACCGGCATAGCTGGCGGCGGCGACACCCACCAGAAGAAAAAAATACGAGGCGCGACGAAGAGTAGACAGGACGAATCTCCGTGCGCTCGTTGAACGGCGGTTCCCGGTATTCATCGCCCACCTGCGCCAGGTTGCGATGGCGACGCCTTTCCAGGGGGCGCTGAGTATCCCGTCCGGGTTCGCACGCGAAGTCGACCACGGCCTGGAGCATCAATTTTCACCGCAATCTTTCTGAATGAATTTCCGCCGGCCTCTCTCTCTGGTTGGTACCCCAGCGTGTATTGTTCCCGGAGGTCTCGAGCTATTGCTTTGGCGATATCAGAAATGCTTTGGCCAGCACGCGGAAAGAACGCAATGCCGCCAGTTTCTTTGCAGAGTCTTTCCAGCGCTCTCGGGTTTTCTTCTTCAGAGCTCCCCACCAAACCTATCGAATAAATTAAGGCGTGAGCTTGCCTTGCCAGGGTGAGGACGTCGGAGTATTTGTGGCGGCTGGCATTGTCACCGCCATCGCTCACGATGATAAGTGCTTTCTTCTCAAGCTTGCCCAACTCCAGGTGTTTCAGACCTTCAGCGACGGCGTCATATAGTGCGGTTTGCCCCCTAGCCGATACCGCCGATACTGCCCTTTCAAGAATCTTTGGATCACTCGTGAAGGCCTTTCCGCCTAACAATTCGACTGAGACATTGTCGCTAAAATCGACGACGAACATTTCATCTTCGGGATTGCTCGAATGCGCGAAAGCGGATACCGCCGTGGTCACTTCGCCCAGTTTTGGACCCATGCTGCGGCTGTGATCCACGAGGATACCCGCTGTCACCGGAGTATCCTCCTGCGCGAATAATGTGACATTCTGAATTTTTCCCTCTTCATAGACACGAAACTGCTCTCTCTGTAATCCTGAGACAAATGCACCATTCGAATCTGTCACGTTTACGGGAAGAACGACCAGATCCGTGGTGACGGAGATCGTGGCTTGCTCTGATACTTCCGGGACGAGTGGACCGGACTTAGATCGCAAATCAACGTGGAGCAATAAGACAAATAGAATCGCCGGAAGTAAGCGAAATCCGAAGCGCACTGCCGGGATGCGTGAGAAATGGATGCCATTCATGGAAAGACCTCCTGCGCCGCGGGTGGGGAGCTTCCACCACGTCCGCGGCGCGAAGGGTTGGGTCAAACCTAAGCGAGTTGCTTTGCCAACAGCTTCAGACCGAAGGCAAGTCCAATAGATGCGATGCCCAGAAGTCCGATCAACGGGATCGAACTGCCAGTCTTCGGCAACTCTTTGGCCTCAGTCATGCGTCCGGGGGGCAAATTCTCAGGATGGTGCAGAGGAAGGACTTGGATTGCCTCAGTCACAGGTTCTTCCTTGTTTTCTGGCGTGATCGCCACCAGCGGAACGGTGTTCAGAGTGCTCTCGGTCGGCTCGACGGTCTCCGCAGGGACGATCTCGTTTGACGCCTTAGCCAGTTGAATGGCTCTGGTCTTGGGATAAACGAACTCTTGCCCAAAGTTGTCGCCGGGATAGAACCAGGCCCTTAGGGCTTCCGGTGAATCGCCCGGCCGCTCATGGAACTTAATCACGGTTTCTTCCGTTGGTTCCAACCGGTAGTTGGGGATCGCAAGGATTGTCGTGATCAGTTGTGACCCGTCCTCGTTCCAGATCTGGACGATATGCCGATAGGACACAGAGTCTAGGAGCTTGAACGTGTAGGTCCCGGCTGGAAGCACTTTCCCGGGAACTTCGATGGGCT
>DATCAX010000575.1:0-7396 GCA_036512375.1 Candidatus Angelobacter sp.
AGCTGAAGCTCGACGTGACGGTCTGCCCATGGAGCGGCCTTACGAAGGGACTCAAACCGCCGATGGGCGCCACAATGCCGGCCGAGGTGAAGAGACCCCACTTCACCAGGTCGCGCCGTGACACCTGCCCATGGGACAGCGCCTTGTTGATCTCAGCGCGATTTCTGCGCGCGTTCTCCGCATCCCTGACACGTCTTCTATCGGAGTTTTCTGTTAACCAAAAACCTTCTCTATCATCTTTGCGACCCATACTTTTTCTCCTTGGCTCAGTGCGTTGACAGTGCTCCGCTGCGACTCATCAGACAGAGCCGTGCAGCGGCGATGGCGTGCATTTGAGTTCTTGCGTGAAAGGTCTAGCGGTTAGGTGTCAATTGCCCGGCAAAACCGGTTTAGAGCGAGGGGCAAGTAGAGGCACGCAGGGTATCTGGGGCTACGTTACAAAGAAATGAGCAACGGCACACCTGGCGGTGTGCGCTCCATTTCTCAATAATGCTTCGGCACCGGAAATTGCCTACGCGCATTCAAGTCGACGGACAGTTCGCTTGCACATGTCCGCAATTTTGAAACCGCGAACCCTTTTCTTATCCCTGGTAGTACTGCAATGGCGCGAATGATACCGCCGGCCTTGGGTCGTGTCAAGAACTTATTGGTAGAGTTCGCTTAATTTAATATTCGTAAAAGCAATTCTCGTTACGGCTCCTGTCATGGAAAGAAAAACCGGTTTCGCGAAAGCAGACCTGAGCCCCACGCTTGTCGCGAATTGCTTTTTAGTTTTCGATCCAAACCACATCGATCGGCCGCATCACCTTGTTGTCCTCATGTTCCAGGATGTAACACTGCCATACATAGAGGTACCGATGCTTAGGAATAAATCACCTTGAATTTCCCACCGTATGGACCAGGGAAAAATTGATAGCGCTCGATGGTTTGGAGGAGATGTTAAGTCGCCACGGAAACCTGTCGCTCGCCAAGCTCAATGCTCGCTGAGAGGAGGTCGCGTCTCAATGATTCGGTGGCAGGCCACGAATTCCGGTTTTCCGCAGGGCTGGCCGCGCGCGATTATCTAAGAAGCAAAGAGTTTCGCTCTGCTGATGCTTTAAACCGCTTCCCTCAGATTATCGTGAGAATGAACAGCGGCGGCCAGCACTTTTTCCGTTTTGTGAACCAGCACACCTTGCGCGCCTGCGCGGTGAAGTTTGTGAACCAGATAAAGCGGACGGCGGCGAACCTCATCGTAAATGCGTCCGATATACTCGCCTAGCAATCCCGTGCAAATCAGCTGAACGCTTCCAAGGAAAAGTATGGCGAGAAGTGTGCCGATGTGCCCGGCGCCAGGGATCACACCGAAGAATTTCAGATGAAAAACGGTGTTACCTAGATTTACTACCGAGAGAAGCAGAGTAAACGCCAGCACTATGCCCCCCAGCACCATTCCCAGCCGCAACGGTTTATAGCTGAAGCTGAAAATCGCATCCATGGCATATTTGAAGAGCTTGGGAAGCGTTTGTTTCGCTTCGCCTGCGGCTCGTCCCGCACGTTCGTAATACACGATTGACGTTGGGAAACCGACCCACGCGCGGAGCCCCGGAAGATAGCGGTTTCCTTCCGAAAGATTGATAATCGCATCCGCTGCCTGACGATCCAGCAGGCCAAAGATACCCGCGTTCAGAGGAATGGGAAAATCTGAGATCAGGCCCATGACTTTGTAAAAAAGCGGAAACAGCTTGCCCCGAATCCCTCTTTCCGCCCGGCTGGAACGCTCCGCTATTACAACCTTCGCGCCGTTTTTCCATGCCTGGACCATGCGCGGCAGAACTTCCGGCGGATCCTGAAAGTCGCCATCCATCAGCATAATGGCGTCGCCTTTGGCGACTTGAAGTCCCGCGGTCAGGGCTGCCTGATGGCCAAAATTGCGGGAGAATTCGACTACACTCACGCGTGGATCGCGTTGCTGAATCTCCAACAGCAGCGCGAGAGATTTGTCCCGGCTGCCGTCGTTGACGTAAATGACTTCCCAGTGTTCTTCCAGGGTGTCCATCACCGCGCGTACCGCGGAATGAAAGGCGGCAATGTTTTCTTCTTCGTTATATATAGGTACTACAACTGAAAGCATGGCCCAACTCCCAGAAATAACTTTCCGAACCCGATTCCAAATTCACCGTCTTCGCGAAGGGCCGTGAGGCAGGACTTTCAGTCTCAGAGCCCGACATTCGAAACTAGGCTGCTTCATTCTGCTTTGCTGCTTCTTCTTTCAGAGAAGCTTTGATCCCCGCATGCTCACCCACAACGTCAGGACGTCCCACGCTGTAGTAATTGAGCCCAGCGGCTTCCATCAATGCCGGCTTGAAGAGGTTTCTGCCATCCACCACAATGGGGTAGTGCAGGAGCTTTTTGATACGGCCAAGATCCAGAGCGGCAAAATCTTCCCACTCTGTAAGAACCAGGCAGGCATCGGCACCTTCCAATGCTTCATAAGGGCCGGTCGCAAATTTCACAGTACCGGCGGGCCCGAATTCCTCGGCGGCACGGTCCATAGCTGCCGGGTCGTACGCGGTAACCGAACATCCTTCTTTTAAAAGCGCCTTGATAATGGCCACGGCTGGCGACTCACGTAAATCGTCAGTCCCGTTCTTAAACGCCAGGCCAAGTACCCCGAGTTTCTTGCCCTTTAAGGTCCAGAGGGCTTTACGCACTTTGCGCAAAAAGCGGTTGCGCTGTTCTTCATTCACTCTTACGGTTTCATCCAGCAGTCCAAAATGGCAACCATTCTCGCGGGCCACTGAGCGGAATGCCAGAAGGTCTTTGGGGAAGCAGGAGCCTCCATAACCAACGCCAGGCGAAAGGAAGCGCCGGCCGATCCGTGAATCTGTTCCGATTCCCTCGCGTACTTGCTCCACGTCCGCTCCCACGGCTTCGCAAACACTGGCCACGGCATTGATAAAGGAGATTTTCATGGCGAGAAAAGCGTTAGAGGCGTGCTTGATCAGCTCTGCGCTCTTCGCGCTGGTGCGCAGCAAGTTTGCGTGGAACGGGCCAGCCACCGGGCCGGGGATGGCGTCAGGTTTCTTGTAATAGCTGCCATCCACCAGAGGCTGGTAAGCTTCGGCCAGCAAGTCGGCGCAACGATCGGTGTCGGCGCCCACGACAATGCGGTCAGGATAAAGGAAGTCAGCCACAGCAGTTCCCTCACGCAGGAACTCTGGATTAGAAGCAACGTCAAACAACTCAGCGGGCGCGCCGTTCAGCAGCATGATCTTTCTCACCCAGCTGTTGGTGTAAACCGGAACTGTGCTCTTTTCGACAACAACCTTATAGTCGTCAATCGCGCAGGCAATTCCCTGTGCTACGGACTCGACATAAGAGAGGTCAGCGTCACCGTCATCTTTGGGCGGCGTGCCGACGGCAACGAAAATCAGCTGGCTGCGGCGTACTGCATCAGCCAGGTCGCCGGTAAAATCCAGGCTCTTGCCGCGGTGGCGCTCCAGCAATTCCGGAAGGAATTTCTCATGGATGGGGCATTCGCCACGATGAAGTTCGGCGAGTTTGCGTTCATCATTATCGACAAGAAGGACTTGATGGCCTAATTCTGCAAAGCAGGCGCCTGCCACTAATCCGACATAACCTGATCCTACTACTGCAATTCTCATTACGGATCCCCAGGATCTTGAACGAAGTTTGTTCCCGCACCTAATTCGGTGTCAAGAGCAGCTAAAAATCTTCGATGTCAGAACAGCTGCTCGGGATGTCAATCTAGGTAAATCCAGCAGCAGCCAACGTTGTCCAGAGGGAAGACATCTCAGACAGTGACCAGAGACGCTGCTCGTACCAATCCGATGTATGGGGTAGCGAACCACACTTACCGCAGTCAGGCGTTAGGATCAATATGAAAAAAATTGCATTTGTCAGCCTTTTTGCTTTGCTTGCCCTCGCCCTGCTCACCGGGTGCCAGGGCCTTGGCGCCAGCAGCCCAACACCGACTCCTACCCCCACGCCGTCCCCAACTCCAGCAGGGACGCTCCAGAGCGTGAACCACATCATTTTCATGATGCAGGAGAACCGGTCCTTTGACTCTTATTTCGGCAAGATCAATGATTATCGGGCCAGCCTGACCCCCGCTGTGGGAAGAGACGTGGACGATCTGGAGACCAATTTCACTAATCCTACGGACGACCAGAAAACGATCCCTAATGACACCATCACCACTTTCCATCTCGCTACCAGTTGCATTTACAACACCACTGCGGGATGGCTGGAGAGCCACGGAAACGCCAACCGCTTTGATGTGAGTGACAGTGCTCCCCTTTTACTCGACGGTTTTGTTCATACCGCCAGCGGGCTAGCGACTTTTGACGGCGATCCTGACACTAAGGGCGTCCGCTCGATGGGCTTTTACAACCAGACGGACTTGCCTTCGCCGTACTGGTTTGCGACACAGTTCGCCACTTCTGACCGCTTCTACAATCCGGAGCCGGCGCAAACTGAGGCCACGCGTCTCTATGCCTTGGCTGCGACTTCGCAGGGATTGGTCCATCGCCCGCAGGACACCAACACGCAGTTAACGGCGAAGACCATTTTCCAGCTGCTGGATGCAGCCAACATTTCGTGGAAAATTTATTCGGTTGATCGCCAACCCGACGGCAAACTGATCACGACCCTGCGCAACTTCCAGCCCTACGGTGCGACCAAGGAAGACCACATCGTTCCCATTTCACAGTTCTTAACGGACGTGCAGAACAATACGCTGCCGGCATATTCGTACATCGAACCAGGATTCTCATCCGGTCGTGACGAGCACCCAGGCAAGAGCAACAACATCCAACCAGGCGCAGCCTTTGTAAATTCGCTGTTCACCGCGTTAATCAACAGCCCTTCATGGAAGGACTCGATTTTCATTGAATCCTTCGATGAAAATGGCGGCCTGTTCGATCATGTGAGCCCGATGATTGATGGCAGGGCTATTCTGGAACTTTCCGCAGGTGCATCCGGTCAGGCTGTCGGCGCGGGTAAATATCCAACCGACGCGGCCATCATGCATGTTCCCAGCCCGGACGGTATAAAGCCACGTGATCTGCTGGCTAGTGATCCGCAGAATGATGATTTTGTCCGCACCGGCTTCCGCGTGCCGCTGATTATCGTTTCGCCCTTCTCCAAGGTGCACTATGTTTCTCACACGCCCATGGATTACACGGCAGTCCTCAAATTCGTGGAAAAACGCTTCAACCTGCCGAGCCTTACAGCACGCGACGCGGTCCAGGCGGACATGGAAGAGTTCTTTGACTTTTCCTCCCCTAACCTGAATCCTCCTTCGCCGGCGAGCCAACCGCTCAATCTGCCTTGCGATGCAACCAAGGCATCTGGAACCGCGGGAGTGCCTTTCCCATAAGTCGACAAATCTTCTCTAAGTAAAGCAGCGAAGAGACCCCGAGAGAACCGGGGTCTTTTTATTTGTCAGTGATCGGGATTAAAAATTCTCCTTCCCAGCAAGCCCTTCCCGTGGCATGGCAGATACTCAACAGGTATAGATTCCGACCAATGGTTTAAACTTGATCTATGGGGCTCTGCCGGAATTGCGCGGACTTGCCTGAACCTTTAAGGTAAATAACCGACATGCACTAACGATTGCCCCATGTGGCTTGGGTTTCGCCGTTTTTCTGTGGTACTTTAGCCCCAATTGCACTTGTACGCGGTTTCCCACGGCACTTGGAAAGGCTGCCCTTCGATTCACTGATTTTTTATGGCACTCGGGTTTGGATTCAACAAAGTAAAGGTCCTCGCGCAGGCGGAGAAGTTTGTCCAGCAAGGGAAGCTGCCCAACGCGATTTCTGAATACGAAAAAGTCATCAAGGAAGACCCCAAGGACCTGACGGTCCTGAACACGATTGGGGACCTCTACGCGCGCGTGGGGAACAACGACCAAGCCACCTATTACTTCAAGAGAGTTGGCGATCAGTACGCGCAAAACGGCTTTGCCGTCAAAGCCATTGCGATTTACAAGAAGCTGACAAAGTTTGGTCCTTATAACGCTGAAAATACCACCAAGCTGGCTGAACTGTACGGCCAGCAGGGCCTCTACAACGACGCCCGCGTGCACTACATGCAGGTGGCTGATCATCTTCTTAAATCAGGCGACAACCAACAGGCGGCCAGGGTGTTCCAGAAGATTCTGGAACTCGACCCTGAAAATGCCCACACCCAGGCCAAGCTGGCCGATCTGTATACGAAACTCGGCAAGAAAGATGAAGCGCGCAATATTTATTACAGCGCGGCTGAGTCGCTTTATGCGCGCGGCTCTTACGCCGCAGCGGAAGAATCACTGGGTAAAGTGCTCGCCCTTGACCCCACCAACACCGGCGCGCTGATGTTGCGCGGCATGATCGCCGTGGATGCGGGCGACAGCCAGGCTGCGGTCGGGTACCTGGAGAAAGTCACTGATCTCGATTCCAGGCCGGACGGCTTGCGCGCCCTGTTGCGCGCCAAGCTCCATACCGGCAGCGCTGAGGGAGTGGAAGCAGTCGCCGAGAAACTACTCACCAACCACAATGACATCACGGGTGTGACCACGCTCGCGCAATGGTACGTAACCAACAATCACGTGGAAAGCGCGTTGCTTCTGTATGAAAGATATTCCGAGCGCCTGTTCGGCGGCAATCCAGCGGCCTTGCAGGAAACGCTCAACCCGCTGACCAACCGCGTTAAGGACAATCCGGCGGCGCTGGCCATTTTGAACCGTCTGACAAACAAGTCAGGCGATCACGCGCAGAACGCCGAGGTAATTGAGCTGCAGGCGCACGCGGCGGCCCAAAAAAGCAACTTCACGGAGGCCCGTGATCTCTACCAGAAGCTCACGGTGATGGAGCCGGAAAACGCGCTGCATGCCCAGAACTACAAACAGATGCTGGCGAAGCTGGGAGAAGATTCTGCTACGCGCATCCTGACCCCTGAAGAGGCCGCGCAGGCCTTCATGGTGGAGGAACTGGATGAGACCGCCACTCCGGTGCAACAGAACTACGATCCGCCCACGGAAAAAGCCATTGAATCAGCGCTGACCGACGCTGAACTGTACGTTTCTTACAACGTTCCATCGAAAGCGATTCCGCCGCTGGAAGCCGCTCTGCCTCTGGCTCCCCAGGACGTGAATCTGAACCAGCGGCTGGCCAGCCTATATGCCCGCGCAGAGCGTTATGGCGATGCGGCACGCATGTACCAGAACCTGAGCAAGATTTATGAAGACTTTGGCCATCCTACTGAGGCCGCAAAATACCTTGAAGCGGCAAAGAAATTTGCCCTGCGCGTACCCGCAACGAAGTCTGCGCCGTCTGCGCCGTCTGCTCCATCGGCCGCCAAAACAATGTGGCCTCCGCTGCCTGCGGAAGCCAGGCCAATCGCCCCGCCGGAG
>DATCAX010000576.1:0-2749 GCA_036512375.1 Candidatus Angelobacter sp.
CTCGGTTCAACCCGTAAAACGATCACAGATGCAATGCAGTTCCTGTGAACCGCGATGACAGGCGGGGACCTTAGCCCGGTTTCGATCACGTTGCGAATAAAAGCTTCGTCGCGCAGTCCAGAAACGGGCTTCGGGGAGATCGGGCGCGAGCTGCGAGCAGCACCACGCTTCTCCCAAGCCGACTTCGGGATAACTCTCGCCGTCCACGACAGGGCACTCAGCCCTTCCCTTGCGTCAGCCAAATATCTCGCCAGCAGCGAGCGTATCTTCCTGTGTCGACGCAAGATAACGGATGAAGAGTGTCGTTGACAATTTGGCTTTCAGGAGAGCGCGGTCTCTACTAGAAAGTGAACCGCTCGACGCGGTCAAGCCACTTGGTAATCAGGTCCGGTGTCAAAGGAACTTTCACCTGCTTCGAGGTTTCATTGTAGAGTTCTTTGAAGCAGTCCCATTGTGACCCATTCGCTACTGTCACTTCATCAGACAGAGTTTCCACCCCAGAGTCACGTAGTCGCAGCAGCTTAAACCACTCGCGAGCTACCGCCGGTTGACCTGCTGCGACCGCAAGCAACAGCAGCGCTACGCGGAACTCCCGAAGTCCTCCCTCATCTCCACGGAACCCGTCCCATTCTTGTACCGGAACTCCAGCGCGCACCAAGCGATATGTATTGAGTAGACGAGTCGCGCCGCGCGGCGTGCCAATTAGCGAATAATAATCCTTGAGCGCTTCACGCTCCCAGGAATTAAGTGGGACGCTGCCAAGCACCCGGACCGCCGCGTGCGCAGGTTTCACAGGGTCAGTGTCAGACCGTCCACGAATACTGTTCCCACCGGCCACCGGTGTGTCTGGCGCCGACCCTAGCCGGGTTCTTGGACGGCCCGTCGGGAAAGCAAAGCGAGTACGTGGCATTCTGCAATGGGCAATTGAGCATGACATTGAAAAGGGCGAAAGGCTTGTGCACCTCATCGTCGCTCTCGTTCGTGGAGTAGGAGGATTCCGTGAGGGTTCCGGCAATTTCGTCGGCGCGGAACCGATTCAGGACCTCCGCGAGGCATTCGCCAGCGAGGGCTACCAGCTTTCGGAGACTGGCGAGCTACTACCCGTTGTCCTCGACACACTTCACGGCATGGAATTGACGGACGCACTCCGGGCATACGTTCGTCGCGCCAGACGGGGCGTCCTTGACGCAGCCCTTATCACCGGCACTGCCAAGGACCTTGTCGAAGCAGTTGCGGCACACGTTCTAGTTGTGCGATTCGGTGAATACTCTCACCAAGACAATTTCCCCACTCTAGTTGGTCAGGCTTTCGTTGCAGTTGGTTTATGCGCAGTGAAGAAAACTGGTTTCACTGCGCAGGAACAGATGGACTTGGCGTTGTACGAGCTCGCGTGTGCTGTTAACCGGCTTCGAAATCGAGAGGGAACAGGACACGGTCGACCCTTTCTACCCAGCGTTACTCAAGCGCAGGCACGTGCGGCGGTACAGAGCATGGGGTTGGTGGCGGCGCGACTGCTGGACGCTCTCTCGTAATGAGCGAGGTGAAGAATGTCGTGGTCCACTCTGGCTTTTGGCAAACATAAGGGGAGAACACTCCCGAGCGCATCCGCTGCTTCAAGGAGTTCCTGCTCGCACAATCAAGGAGCCAGGAGAACCACTAAAAAGTTGGGCTATGGTTTCTTTCCGCGTGACTGAGATTGGCACAGGATCGCATTTGCAGTTACCCGGTGTTATTCCCTATTCAATCCCTGTTCTGTTCCCTGCTCCTTCCCTGTTACGAATTAGCTCTTTTCGAGAGAAAAGCCGTAAAACACCAATGAAATGGAGGCATCGCGTGGTCCTAAAAGCAAAAGCGATGGGAATTTCCCTGTATTTTTCCCTGTTAACGGGAATTTTGGGCCAGAGACGGGTTCGCTGGTGACTGGCACCACCGCCAGACAGTCTGCAGGTCAGAGAATTGTTCTCTGATTTCGCGTGAATTCGCCGCTTTTCGGGGCTTTTTATCGATTGGGCTAGCTCGAAGTGGGCACTCAGCTGCGCGGCATTGCCCGATTTTACCTCTTTTTCTCTGCAGGCCAAATCGGCAGTCCCCTTTCACGGCCGCCGACAAGCTCTAAAATCGATCAACCGACGAATGCCGCAGGCGGAAGGTGTCAAGATTCACGATCCGACCTATGGATTTGGCTCCTTCCTATTGAATTAGGCACCTCTGGCTACTTTCGAAGGGCCGGCAATCGGAAAATTACTCGTCACAAGAGTCTTTTTCGGTACCTGCATCGTGAAACTTCCCACAAGCCGACTTCTGGCCCGCGTAGCCTGGCGGTCCGTTCGGGCCCATACCTTCAGAGCTGCCCGTCAGTCGGGAGAAGTCGATATTAGGCGTAGACGGGATCGCCAGTTCGAGGCAGTTCTGTCTTTTCGGTCGAGCTCATTGCGCATCACTAGAAGCACGTATCGGATTCCCTCTCACATGTTCAGCCAAGGAAGCCCATTTTATGTAATTCAGCCTGTACGGCATCGCGCTCACGAGGCATCTTCAGTTCAGTGAAGAGGGCGAGCGCCGCCTTCAACTTCTCCTTCTGGGTTTTTGCGTTGCCTAGGCCACCCGCAAGACGACCCCAGTTCCAATAGCAATAGGCCAAGGGGTACTTCATATTCAATTCGTTGCAGATCGATTCCTGCTGCTTGAGTAGCGTCATTGCCTCATCCAGGCCTCCCAACGCCATCAGAATTACGGCTTGGTTTCCCCA
>DATCAX010000577.1:0-3215 GCA_036512375.1 Candidatus Angelobacter sp.
CCGAAAGCCATTGCACGAGCGGAGGAATCTGCTTGTTGGCGTCAGTAGAACCTTCTGCGAGAACTCCAACATCCATCTGGAATCCGTTATGCGGATCGTCGACGATCATCGCATAGCGCTTATAGGCGTCGAAGATCGAAGGTGAATCGAAGTTCTCGACGCCCTCGTACCCGTAGGGCAATCCTGGCGGATCATACGGGTGATTGGCCATATTGACGTTATATTCCTTGCAGACAGGAATTACGCGATGGAGAAAAGTAGCTATGCGGTCCCAATACTCCTCGTAACTGACCTCTCCATATTCAGCAACGGGAAGCTGTTTCCAGTTAGGCTCCAGCTTGAAGTTAGAGTAGACGGAATCTCCCCTGCCGGGTTCAGTTCCATTGCGCCGGATAGGAATGGCTGTCCAATGCTGGCTGATTAAACCAACACCGACTTCGTGCGTTTTGCGAATGTTCTCGCAAACCTGGTCCAGCTTTCTTTCGCGATCCGGACCGGGCTTCATGACGATATAGCCGGAGTCCATGCGGAAGCCTTCGATGGTCATGCCCAGGCTGTCGCAGGTGTCGCGCATGCGCTTCAGCTTATCGAGGTCGAAGGCTCCGCCCATTGGGCCTTCCGCGGGAATGAAATCTCCCCCACGGCGCGCCGAAGATCCTGCTGCGGTCGCGGACATCGGAATATGGTTTCCTTCAATGACCATGTCCGGATCTGGGCTGATATGAGTAACACCACAGCGGAGGTTATAGTTAATATTTTCCCTGGAGATAATGTTGGTGCCTTCGATGACATGGTAGTCAGCGCCAACATGCATCTTGAGGTTCTTTTTATGAGGACGCGCTGCGGCCGTCTGGGCCGATGCCAACTCAGGCAGCGCGGAAGCTGACAGGCCTGCGCCAGCGATGGTTCCGAATATTGCTTTACCGAAATCTCTTCTTCTCATGGCTCTCTCCGGGGTCCATTCTAATGCGCGTTTCTGTCTGGCCCTTATTAAAAAGCCTAAGGGTGTTGCCTGTCATGGGACTGCAAGCGTTATGCCAGGCCGTTCTTCTATGACTTGGCGAAAATCTGACGGGAGGCATCACCGGCAGCAGACAAGTTAGCGAGCCACATCTCTGTGTATTCGCGCGAGAGGACGATTCCGTCTGCTCCGGCACCAAAAGCTGCCTCAACCTCCGCCTTGACTGCAGCAGGCGTTGTTTCCTTCCAGCCCTGCTGAATCGGAACGTTGATGTCAACACTGGGATAAATTTGAATCGAGTGATCGGTTGCGGCGATCGCTCGTTTCGTTTCACGCGCGATGTAATCGACAGAGAGGCCGCTTTGCGCCATCTCGTCATACGGCTTCTCGCCGTAGTTCATGATCTTGTAGTAGAGAGGCAAGAGATCCTGTGGAGTGGCGTCAGCAAAGATGGTTGAACATAACCTGTTGACGAAGCCTTTCATTCGTCCGCCGCCGGCATTGTTGTAACTCGCGATCTTGACGAAGTCGGTATAGTTCTTGATTTTTGCGTAGTCATCAACCGCACTGTAGAAAGGGCTGAAGGTCACGTTCTGCACAATATGGAAGCCAAATGGCTTCTGGGGCGCGATCGCTTTTGCGGTGCCGTATAACTCAGCGCGTATCTCGTGATAACTATCGTTCCAAAGTGTGTGCCAGGCCAAAATCTCAGGGTATTCGAGCAGGATTCTCCAGAAAGTGACGAAGTAACCATCGGTGGGCCGCTGCTGCGAATTCGCTGCCCGGAACAATTTATCCAGTTTGATAAACCCTTGCCGGGCTCTTTCGACGGAGATGTCGCGGTCGCGCGCCTTGGCGCGGCAGTAACTGCAGAAACAGGAGATGCCGGTTGTGGCCCAGCCGCCGCCGATCATATTGTCCAGAGGGCCCATGCGCTCACAGCCCCAGATAATTCCATCGACCTCGCCGGGGTAGCCGGAGAGATAGGATTCGATTCTGCCTGTCAGCTGTGCGCGATAGTTGGGATGATTCCAGCAGGCGCTGTCGGTGCGTTTGCCATATACATCAATCTCGGCAACTTCAGCGAATCCGGGAATCAGCCGCATCATGTTTGCATTTGTGTTGTTGTAGTCCCACGCGAAGAAGTCCATGCCCCGCGCCTTCATCTTTGGCGCGACTTCACTGATGACGTTGAATTTGCTGGATGCGTGAAAATCCCTGAGGGTCGTGTTCTGGAAGTACTTCTGATCGTAGTCGTAGAACGCGCCGCCGATTTCAGGGTTGGCCTTTGAATAAGAGCCATGGTCGGGGAGTGGAATGCGTCCGCTGGCATCGGTGGGCTCAGAAAGAAACGTGAAAGCAAAGGCGGTGTTGATATTTCCCTTTTGTTGAAGGTTGTCGAGGAGCTTATCTATGCCTTCATCCTGCCAGGCATAAGCCTTGACTTGCGTTGCCACCATGTTTTTGCGGTTGATTGTGGCGTTGGGCCGGGAGGGGCGGGGAGCTTTGGTTTGGGCTGGCGTGCGCGCGCCTGTCGCTGCCGAGAGTGCGGCGAGCAACTGAACGAACCGCCGCCGCGAGATATCGAGATTCATGATCCGGTCCTTTGTTTTATGAGAGCGTTGAGAAAAAAGACTTCCTCGGGCACTATTCTCCAAATTGCGGAGAACAGTGCCCGAGGAGCTAATCAACGAGGCAACTGGTTAGAAGGTGTACTTGGCAGCAAGCTGCATGATACGCGGCGGACCTGCAGCTTGAATCTTACCGAAGCTCCCTGAGCTCTCAGTGAGGACCGGGGCCTGCAGGTTGGGATGGTTGAAGATGTTGAAGAATTCGAAGCGAAGCTCGAGCTTTTGCTCTCTGAACGTTGTGAAAAGCTTGCGCAGGCTGGCGTCGGCGTCAGTGTAATGAGGTCCGACGAGGGAGTTCATGCCGACATTTCCGAAGCTGCCGCCTGAGTTGGGGGTGAAGGCCGACGGCGTGATCCACTGCATGGAGGTTGTGTTCCTCACATAGGGGTTGACGCCTGAAACGGCAACGGGACGATCGAGCCCGATTCCGGTCAAGGAATTGTCGGTACCGGTGAGCACTGTGAACGGGTAGCCAACGTTAAACGAGACCAGGAACGAGGGCGACCAACCACCCGCGATCAGGTTCAAGGTCGGATTTGGGAAGCTGAACCCGGCATACACAAAAGAGGCATTCATGTTGTGGCGTACGTCAAAGTCGCACGGACCGTAGTCAAACCGCATGT
>DATCAX010000578.1:0-6637 GCA_036512375.1 Candidatus Angelobacter sp.
GATTATTGTGAGCCCGGGCCCTTGCTTGATCTTGGGCGCGGTTCGCCCACACGGAAATGATGATAGCTTTCAGTCCCAAGAGTACCTTTGCTTCCCACTTGAGGCTCGGCCAAAGGCAGGGTGGTGGAATGTTTGGCCACGAGAAGGGCGCATTAACCGGCACCCGGCAGCGCGACAAGGCCGTTTTGAGTTGGCGCGCAGAGTAACTGACTGATGCCGCGAGCCTAAAAACCCTAAACCCTAAAAACTAAAAACTCGAGAGCAGAAGACTCGAAAGTAATTGGGACGGAATGTCGCCCGCTGAATCCTAGGAGATCGGTCGACCTGTTCCGGCAGGTGAAGCGACAGGCAGTCCAAAAGAGAAAACCGAACCGTTGCCTAACTGGCTGCTTACCTCGATGCGCCCTCCGTGGGCCTCAACGATGGCTTTCACGATCGCCAGTCCCATCCCGGTCCCTTGGACCCTGTAACGTTGGCCTTGACCGCGGTAGAATTTGTCGAAGATCATCGATCGCTCAAGGTCATCAATTCCCATTCCCCGGTCGGCAACACTGGTAATGAGCCGCCCATTACGGACCTCACCGCTGATGAAGATGGGTTGCCCCTCCGACGAATACTTGACCGCATTCTCAATGAGATGTTGCAGAACTTTTCTGATCCAGTCCACATCCATCATGGCAGGCGGAAGATTATCAGGTAGACGAACTTCTACCGGGTGGTCCGCAATCATAGTCCTGGATTCTTCGAGTGCACGATCAATTGCTTCTCGAATCCGGTGCGGTCCCAACTCCAGTTTCACTTCGTTGGCATCCAGCCGCGCCATCTCAACGGCTTCGCCAATCAGGCGATTCAAGCGGTCACTCTCCTCGTCAATGATCTCAACAAAGTCGCGGCGCTGTTCTTCGCTCATTGCCGTCTGAGACTTCAAGCTGGTAACTGAGGCCTTAATTGAAGTCAAGGGTGTGCGAAATTCGTGCGTAATCGAATCCAGCAAGGCGGACCTGAGGCGTTCACTCTCGTGCGAGGCTTCGCTGCGCATAAGAGTGTCAACAGCGCCGGCGCGCTCAATGGCAATCGCAATCAATCCGCTCATTGCTTCCAGTGTTTCCCGGGAAAACACATCGCCTGCAATTCCCAGACTTCCCAGTCTTCTCAGTCCCATGCTGACGGGGACCAAGGCACGTTTGTGTTCCCTATCAAAAATGGACTCGCCGGTGGCGGAGACATTTTTCAGCTCTGTGCTCGACAGTTGCTCGATCTCTACCCCGGATCGATAAACCTTGTCCCTTTCACTGAGGTGGATCGCGGCATCGTCAACACCGAAAGTTTCCACAACGTGCACAGGAATCACTTTTAGAAGCTCAACAATGTTATCCGTGAGCAGCAGTTGCCTGCTGAACCTGTACAATCTCTCAACTTCCTTACGGCGACGTGCTGATTCGCGAGCTTCACGCTGCACGCGTTCTGAAAGGTGGCTGGCAATGAGCGACGTGAACAGAAAGGCAACAAGCGCCGCCCAGTTTTGGGGGTCGGCAATCGTGAGAGTCCCAACGGGAGGAAGAAAGAAGAAATTAAAGCATACGGTCGACAAAACTGACATCGGGATCGCATATCGCAGGCCCCACGCCGCCGAAACGACTAAGATCGCAACCAGAAAACTTAGCGCAACGGTCGTAGGATTAACATGTATGTACTTGAAATAAAGCACGACAATGCAAAACACTATGAGTACGGCAATTGCTGACCTGGCTATGCCGAGTGCGGGGATTTTCATAGCCGTGATTTTAGCTGAGTCTGTCTGCCGACGGACGCGAGGATTGCGAAGTGCCTAAAACACCTGAACAGTGGCTCGAACAGGCCGCGCCCGAGAAAAAGGCGGGGATTTTCAAACTCTTTCTCGGGTATGCTCCGGGCGTTGGAAAGACCTACAACATGCTGAGCGAGGCAATCCGCCGGCGGCGCCGTGGTGAGGATGTTCTGATTGGCGTTATTGAAACTCACGGCCGCACAGGAGTTGCTGAATTGGCAGCCCAACTGGAACAGATTCCGCGTCGCCGCCTTGAATACAAGGGCACAATGTTTGACGAAATGGACGTGGACGCAATCATTGCACGCAGGCCCGCGGTGGTCCTGATCGATGAACTCGCCCATAGCAATGTGGACGGCAGCAAGAACAAGAAGCGATATGAGGACATATTCCAGGTGTTGCAGGCGAACATCGATGTTCTCTCTACCATGAACATTCAACATCTTGAGAGCGCAACTCCCACGGTCCATAGCATCACGGGAATCCAGGTGCGTGAGACGGTGCCTGACTGGGTCCTGGAACGCGCGGATGAGATTGTTCTGGCGGATCTAACACCAGAAGCCCTGCAAAAGCGTATGCGCCGCGGAGACATTTATCCCGTTGGCCGCGCTGAAAAGGCGCTCACAAACTTCTTCCGGCAAGGCAATTTGATGGCACTGCGCGAACTTGCCTTGAGGCAGGTGACCCATTCCGTTGATCGCGGCCTGGAAACCTATCTCAAGAAGAAGGACATCGACCAGAACTGGGGAGTTTGCGAGCGCATTGCTGTCTGCATCAGCGCAAGTGAGGCTTCACAAAATCTGATTGCCAGAGGCGCCAGACTTGCTCAAGGAGTGGATGCAGCGGAGTTCTATGTTGTGCATGTGGACACCGGGACGGAAATGGACGATGAGGATCGCCATTCTCTTTCCGCCAATATGCGATTCGCAGAAAATTTGAAGGCAAAAGTGATCAAGCTCGAAGGCAAAGACATTGCGAAGACTGTCGCTTCGTTCGCCCGAGAATACAAGATCACTCAAATTATTTTTGGACGCTCGGCTGTGCACGGCTGGCAGCAATACGTTTACTTGACAGCGATCCAGCGATTTCTCCGGGCTGCGCCCGCTATCGATGTGCATATTGTGAATCAGGAGCCTCGATAGCCTCCTCAAGGCAGTCGGAGAGCTGCAAACATTTAATGACTTCTTTAGCTTTTCTTTAGGCGGTGTGCTGTCAAATTGGAATCGCAGGTTATGCGCACCCGCGCTTAAGAGCTGACCGAAGCCTATGATGCCGGAAAAGCCCAGGATTTTGGTTGTAGACGATGAGCCCCAGATCGCTCGCGTGCTCAGGGCGAGTCTCGGCATGCACGGCTATGAGATACAAGTCGCAAATGATGGGGAGGCAGGACTGGAAGCTTTCAAGGATTGGAAACCAGATCTGGTCATCACTGATCTGTCGATGCCAAAAATGACTGGGACGGAACTGTGTGCACAGATTCGAGACCATTCACAGGTTCCGATCATAGTCCTCTCGGTAAGAGGCGAGGACAACAGCAAGATAGAAGCCCTGGATAAGGGAGCGGACGATTACGTCACGAAGCCTTTCAGCATTAATGAGTTACTGGCTCGAATTCGGGCGAATCTGCGCCGTGTCGCCGTCGGTAAGGAAGAAGAATCAGGCGAACCGATCGATATCGGGGAATTTCATATTGATCTGCAGACGAGAATTGTGGCGGTCGGCGGAAAAGAGGTACATCTCACCCCTAAGGAATTTGATCTACTTGTTTACATGGCGCGCCATCCCGGCAAAGTCATCAGCCGTCGCGCATTGCTCAATGCGGTTTGGGGAGGGCAAAGTGTTCAGTCTGCCGAATATCTGTGGGTCTTTATGAACCAGCTTAGAAAAAAGATCGAGCCCGCGGAAACCCCGCGTTACATCCTGACCGAGCCACGGATCGGATATCGGTTTCGACCGGAGAAAATCTAACGTTGTCAGTGCCGTTACTAACATTCATGAAAAGCACCAGCTCTTTAGGAAATCTTGAGGAAACCTTTAGGCCATTCTTAGGCCGGATGGTGTCCACTGACAGAGTCCACGGCTCGACCAGAGCGCGGCGGAACCCTGTAGGCGATTATGGCTCTCTTCATCCTCTGCATTGTCGTTTTGCTGGCGACCGCCGCCTTTCTCTGGTGCCTCGCGGGATTCACACGGGCTCTCAAAGAAAAGCCCAAAGTCTTCGGTTTGCTGATTCGAGTGGGAAACAACGGTACGAGCACAACAAGACGGCGCAAGCAAATGATCTTTACTTTTTCCGATCGACTGTCCTTTGCCCGACAAGCCAGCGATGCGCGACTCCAGAAATACGGTTCCTTGAATCTGCTCATTCTCGCCGCACTCACGATGTTGCTCGCCTCCCCCGGCGCGCGTCTCAATTTACCAGGATTGACATCTGCAATATTCCACTCGAATTCAGAGATTCAGAAGACCATATTTCTCGAACTCTCCAAAATGCTAGTGCAACACGACTCCTCACCCAACCGAGCAACCTGACGTTGAACCACAAGCCAGACTGGCTGTGGTCACGGCCGGGTGGGCAAGATTTAAGACAATTTTGTCGAAAGGCTGGATTTATAAATGAAAAGATTGTTCACGACTAAAATCATCTTCACTGTTGTGGCTTTGAGCGTCTGCTTAAGCCGGCTTCAAATGCAAGCGTTTGCCCAAGTCAATCAGCCGTCGCAAAAGCTGCTCGCGGATTCACCGAATGGCCCAGGCGCGAATGCAGCCTCTGATGCCAGTAGCTCGACTATCGTTAACACCACGAATGCTGAGGTCATCAAGGAGTTGCAGCAGATGCGTTCTCGCATCGCAGAGCTTGAAGCACAGCTCAAGGCACAATCGAGCACGGCAACAGAATCATCAAGCACACAAGCGCACGCAGCCAGCGCAAACTATGTCGTGCCCCCGGCTCTGCCATCCGGTGGCAAACAAGAACCAACTAAGCAGCCGGAAAAACAGGCGGCGTCGGCACCCTTTGCTTTTGCCGACTTCACCTGGCTGAACGGCAATGCCCGGACCAAAGAGCCGGCTTTCGACAGCAAGTTCTTTACGCCGGAAATCAGGGCCGACGTGGATTACATCTACGATTTCAACCATCCATCGGATGACACCATCGGCGGGTCGAGCGAAGTCTTTCGCGCCAATGAATTCCAGGTAACGCAGTTGGGTGTGGGCGGCGATTTTCACTATGACAACGTACAGGCGCGGGTAATGACCCAGTTTGGCATGTATTCTGAGACAACGCCGCGTAATGACGCTAGCCCTGCCCGGGGCCAATGGAACCTGGCCGACGCTTATCGTTACCTTTCTGAGGCCTATGGCGGTTACCACATCAACAAAATGCACGGTATCAATATCCAAGCCGGCATATTCATGTCGTATGTAGGTCTCTTCAGTTACTACAACTTTGACAACTGGGCTTACCAGCCGTCATATGTTTCCTCCAACACGCCCTGGTTTTTCAATGGAATGCGAGTACAGTTCTTCCCGACCGACAAACTCAAGATCGAGCCGTGGCTGGTGAATGGCTGGCAGTCTTATGGCCGATTCAATCATAGGCCCGGAGTAGGCGGACAGATTCTGTGGCGGCCGAACGGCAAGTGGTCGATCCTGGGCAACCAGTATGCGCTTGGCCGGGACGTGCTGGGAGTCACGGGGCGTACCCGTTTCCACACCGATGAAAGCATTCAGTACAAGTACTACGACAATCCGGAAAGCTTTATTGACAAAGCTGCGTTTTCGCTCACGGGTGATGCCGGTTGCGAGAGCGGCGGCGGTGTAAGCTGCTTTGGAAATGGCAAGAACGGACCCAAGCAGAGTTTTCTTGGCTACATGATCTATAACCGGCTCTGGTTTCACAAAGACCTCTACGCCCTGACGCTCGGCGGAGGAGCCATCAACAACCCTGGCCGCTACCTTGTTTTGCTGCCGCCGATCAACGGCGCAACCGCTTTCTCAGGCACCCCCTACTTCACAGAGAATCCTGGCGATCCCTACAAAGCCTGGGATGCTACGGCGACAGTGGACTACATGCCCAGCCAGTACATTACGTTCCGCTGGGAATACAACCATCGCGCCGCGAATGTGCCCTATTTTTCCGGCTCAGGTGGTATTACTCCTCCCGGAGGGAACCAGGGCACGCCGGGCTCATTTGTTTCCGGGTTCACCCCAGATTTGCGCAAACGAGAGAACAGGTTAAATCTGGCATTGCTGGTTAAGTTCTAAACGTTACTTCTACGGGCCGCTGCGTCACAGCGGCGGCCCAGACATGCGTTAATGCAAAGGATCCAAATGGACTTCTTGATGATTTTGTTCACGCTATTGTTCTTCGCCGTCGCAATCGCATATACACAAGCGTGCGACAAGCTGAAGTGAGGCGCTTATGAATGTGGAAAACGGGACCATCCTTTTGATCAGCCTGCTCCTGATGTTCTACCTGATTTACGCGTTGTTGCGTCCGGAGAAATTCTGATATGACGCCCAACGGCTGGTTACAAATTTTCCTGTATTTCGCCGTCATCCTGCTGGCGACCAAACCGGTGGGTATCTTCATGGCGAAGGTCTTCTCTCGCGAGCGCACGTTTCTCGATCCATTCATGCGACCAGTGGAGAGGCTGCTGTACAAACTGACCCGGGTGGACGAGAACCACGAGATGCGCTGGACGGAGTATTCCATCGCCATGCTGCTGTTCAGCGCTGTCTCCATGCTGGTGTTATACGGACTGGAGCGTTCTCAACAATGGCTGCCATTCAACCCGTAGAAACTCGCGGGAGTACCGCCTGATCTGG